>NZ_JAVRCK010000130.1:0-15863 GCF_034530815.1 Nostoc sp. DedSLP03 | reverse complement strand
TGACCTTCTGAGGGTGGAAGTTGACCTTCTGAGGGTGAAAGTTGACCTTCTGAGGATGAACGTTGACCTTCTGAGGGTGAAAGTTGACCTTCTGAGGGTGGAAGTTGACCTTCTGAAGATGAACGTTGACCTTCTGAGGGTGGAAGTTGACCTTCTGAGGGTGAACTTCCAAGTTCAAAAGTCGAAACTTGAAGTTCTAACTCCCCCTCATCCCCTTCTCCCCTGCCCCCTGCCCCCTGCCCCCTGCCTCCTGCCCCCTGCCCCCTGCCCTCATCCCCCTCATTCCCCAAAACCCTCCCCAACTCTTCCGCCCAGTTAGTATAAACCCGCATTACCACCGGCATATAATCTTGAACACCGATCGCTTTATTCTTTAAAGCTGGCACTAATCCGGCATTCACCAGGGAACTTTTGCCTACACCCGATTGCCCATGAATTACTATCAGTTTATAATCAGGGCGACCCATGCGTTCAATTAAACGTTCTACATCCAAGAGACGACCAGATGCAGCAATTTCCGGGGCAATATTTCCTTGGGGAGAGTTTGAGCGCAATGTCTCTACAAATACCTGCTTTGTAGCTTCTAACCTACCCGCACCAATAAAAGCCCGCAAGCTAAATTGTTGTTCAATAGAACGCTGTTGCTGTTTGATTTTGTATGCTTTGAGATATTCTTTCCGCTCAAAATAAAGCTGCTGCAAAAACCTGAGAATATCTAAGTAAAGCCTGACATCTTCTAGGGGATTACCCACATCTCTCGCAGTTTCTAAGCTGAGAGTTGCCTCTGTAATTTGACCTAAATGGTATTGAGAACGACCTAAAATAAATTGATATAAACTCAAGTCTTTTGATTTTAAAAATTTTTCGGGAATATCAGATAAAATCCCTGATATATTAGCTGAGTCTAGATTTGGAATTGCAGCAAAAACTTCTAATGCTTGCTTAACTAACTGATTTGCTTTCACCCAGTTTTTTTGAGCCAAAGCCACCTCAGCTAAAAAACCGTAATCTTTGGCTAATTCCCTTGGTTGCTTGTTATTTTGATGGATTACTAAAGCTTGTTCAGAAAGACTCTGCAAGATTTCCCACTTTTTAAAGTCTCGCAATATATCACCGAATTTCACTACTGCCTCAGCAATTAAATCTGGACTTTGTAACTGCTTAATAATATGTATGTACTCTTGAATATAATGCCACGTTTTCTGCCAATCTTCACAATTGATATCTTGATGCTTCAAAGCTTTGAGATAATAACAAAAGCTAATTTCACTGATGACTTTTATCTGTCTTTTTAAATTATGACTTTGCTGCCAGAGCTTATAAGCTTTGTGATAATGCTCTAATGCCGAATCTTTTTGATTATTTATCTGTTTAACAAAACCTAATAAAGATTCTAAGTTAGCTTGAATGTCTAAATTATAAATATCTGGTTTTTTAATTAAATCTCTTTGCGCTGCTTCTAACTCATTTTCCAGCTTCAAATATACATCGAAGCTAAATTTTAAGTTATTACTAAACCATTGATTAGCCGTTTCGATGATAAAATCTATTAATTGCTGTGTTGATATGGCAAAATTTCTCGTAGTTGCCCAACTTTCCAAATCTGGTGCAAGCTGTATTAGTTGCTTGTAGATTTCATCGTCAATCCACAACACTAAGGGAAAAGCAAAATTTTTGCGAAACTCTTCCCGCACTTGATTAGCGGAAGTTAACATCACAGGCAAATTCTGCACAGATTCCAAACCCACAACCATTACACAGGCTGGCATTTCTTTGCCGAATTCTTCCTGAATAACAGTATAAAGAGTCCTGTTCGATTGCTGCACCGTTAAGACACGAATTTCGACTTGACAAATTTCTTGCAATCTGGAGATTAAGCGATCGCGCAAGCTGACATAATTACACCGTGCCAAAATCAGCTTAAACTGTCCCACAGAGGATTCGATCGCCCAAGCTAATTGTTTTATAGAGCGATCGTTGTTTACATGGTCATCTTCCGGTGATTGCTGTGGACTCATAGATAATATGTTTTTCAGGTGCGGATTTTTACCATCTATTTTGACGTTGAGTCAACATATCCCGCCTTGCACTTAAGTGCAAAGCTAATAGCTGAAGTCCACTTCAGCGGACTAGTAGACTGGAAGTAATTATTAGTCCTCTTAAAAGGACTTTAGCTATTAGCCTGGGATTTTAATCCTTAGCTGGCTTCACTGTAGTTCTCTCGCCTCAGCCAAAACGGGATTAACATCAAACCAAGACTCGCCACCATCGCGATATTCAAACACAAAGCGACTGCGGATCAGTTTTTGATATCCGTTGTCATCGCTTACCTTTTTCCTTTCCTTGACATGGCGTAACAATTGCCACTCATCCTCAGAAATCGGCAACACGATCTCATTTCGCCGTGAACGAATCACTTGCTCTAAGGTTTCACGAGTTAAGGGAAGACTCATCTCTTCCATAATCCAGGTATTCAGCAGCCTCAGCACATCCCGCACATGACCACCGCTCATTTGACATAAACGCTCTAAGCTAGCAGCACTATCAAAAATCTCAGTAACTTTACTTAAACGCTCTTCTGGTTTCATGTCAGGAAAAGCTCTAGCTAGTACCAATTGCTGCATGAGTGACATTCCCTGTGTATGAACGCTACCATCAGCCCATTGTATAGGAACCATTGGTAACACCTTAGGGTCTTCTGGGAAACGCTGAGTCAGCATTCCGTAATCATCAGAAAACTTCAAAGACAAGGGCATGGTGTAAATCAGATGACAATTCAGCTTCGTCAAAAACTCACCCTGATCGACAAATAAATATTCTTGCTGCGGACGACCCCAAGGTTTGGCACGATTATCTATGCGGTCAAGATTATCGACAATTACCACCAGACCATTTTTACCCTGCTGTTTGAGTTTAGCGATCGCAGGTTCTAATAATTCTTGATTAATCGCTTCTAAGAGCTTAGTTTTCTGCGGTGCTAAATACTGATTGAGTTTTTCTCGCAGCATTGGGTCATTTTTCATCTTCGCGGTGATTTCCCCAATCCCTACAGACAAAGAAAACTTATCTTTATCTGCCGATAAACCGACATCCCCCACCACCGGAAGCTTAACTTTTCCCGCCGTCACCTCGGAGTTTAAAACTTTCCAAGCACCTTGCAGCAACTCATTAAACTTGTTGGGTGACTCCAGTGTAATTTTATCCAGACTTTGACTCACACGCCGAGCGATCGCTAGCAGCACATCAGCAATATCAACATCGGTCATTTCCAAGTCATCACTAGACTCAAAATAGACTACATGAAAACCTAACTTTTCCAGTTCTGCCTGTAACCGTAATAGTTCTGTCGATTTCCCACAACCAATATGCCCAGTAAATAAAGTGCAGGTGGGTTCATTAGGCTTAAAAAAAGTAATTTTCTGCTTCAGCTTGCCCAGAATATCACCACCTCGTACCGAGGAAAAATCTATATAATACTTGCCATCAGAGCTATTGTTGACAAACAGAGTTCTGCTGGGGTCGCTAGCCTGATAAAATTCCCGTAAATCTATGGACATAACCTGGTAGTGAAATAATCTGGTATTGTCTTAACATATCCTTGTGGAAAAGGATAAAGTTATTTACATCTTGGCATCTGAATATTTCGGAGAATTTTCGCATTTACTACCTTAAAGGCGATCGAATGACATCGCGAATTCTCTGCGTACCTCTGCGCTTACCTCAGCGTGCCTCTGCGTTTAAACTTCACCCCTCAATTCCCCACGACCTTACCCAAAACTGTAAGTAATATGAAGCAATCTGTAACAACCAAGACTTTTTTTTGATACTATTTAAGACCGGACTCTTTAAATATTGATTGACGTATGAGCAAAGGTACCCTGTTTGATAAAGTTTGGGACTTACACACCGTTGGTACACTTCCCTCAGGGCTGACGCAACTATTTATCGGGCTTCACCTAATTCATGAAGTAACCAGTCCCCAGGCTTTTGCTATGTTACGCGAAAGAGGTCTAAAAGTACTCTTTCCACAGCGTACCGTCGCCACAGTCGATCATATTGTGCCCACAGAAAATCAGGCGCGTCCTTTTGCCGATAACTTGGCAGAGGAAATGATTCAGGCGCTGGAAAATAACTGTAAAGAAAATAACATAACTTTTTACAACATTGGTTCTGGTAGCCAGGGTATAGTTCACGTCATCGCTCCCGAACTCGGACTGACTCAGCCAGGAATGACGATCGCTTGTGGAGATAGTCACACTTCCAGTCATGGTGCATTTGGTGCGATCGCATTTGGTATCGGTACTAGTCAAGTCCGAGATGTTCTCGCTTCTCAAACCCTTGCCCTCTCGAAACTGAAAGTCCGCAGAATCGAAGTTAATGGCACTCTCAACCCTGGAGTTTACGCTAAAGATGTCATTTTGCATATCATCCGCACACTTGGTGTGAAAGGTGGTGTGGGCTATGCCTACGAATTTGCAGGCACGACCTTTGAGCAAATGAATATGGAAGAGAGGATGACTGTCTGCAATATGGCGATCGAAGGCGGTGCTAGATGCGGCTACGTCAATCCCGATCGAGTCACCTACGATTACCTCAAAGGCAGAGATTTTGCACCCATTGATGCAGATTGGGATAAAGCAGTGGCTTGGTGGGATTCCATCAAGAGCGATGCTGATGCCCAATATGATGATGTGGTGATATTTGACGCTGCGGAAATTCCTCCTACCGTCACCTGGGGGATTACTCCCGGTCAAGGTATCGGTGTCCACCAGTCAGTACCTCAACCAGAAGAACTGCTAGAAGAAGACCGATTCATTGCCGAAGAAGCTTACCGCTACATGGATTTATATCCCGGTCAACCGATCAAGGGGACTAAAATAGATGTCTGCTTCATTGGTAGTTGCACCAACGGTAGAATTAGCGATTTGCGAGAAGCGGCAAAAATCGCCAAAGGTCGCCACGTTGCAGAAGGAATCAAAGCCTTCGTTGTCCCTGGTTCGGAACGGGTGAAGGAAGAGGCGGAAGCTGAAGGACTGGATAAAATCTTTCAGGAAGCCGGATTTGAGTGGCGGGAACCAGGATGTTCTATGTGCCTAGCCATGAACCCCGATAAGCTGCAAGGAAGACAAATCAGCGCTTCTTCCTCCAACCGCAACTTTAAAGGAAGACAAGGTTCCTCCTCCGGTAGGACATTATTAATGAGTCCGGCGATGGTCGCCACAGCTGCGATTAAAGGCGAAGTCTCTGATGTGCGCGAGTTGTTGTAATTTTGGGCATGGGGCATTGGGCATTGGGCATGGGGCATGGGACATGGGGCATTGGTTATAGAATTATTCTCCTTTGCCTCTCTACCCCAGTTTCCAGTCCCCAGTCCCCAGTCCCCAGTCCCCAGTCCCCAGTCCCCAATCCCTTTGTCAAGTTTTATGGTGAGTGAAGTTAAAACAGTTTCAGGGCGCGGTATACCTTTAGTGGGTAATGATATAGATACCGATCGCATCATTCCGGCGCGATATTTGAAAGCCGTTACCTTTGATGGGTTAGGTGAAGGCGCATTTATCGATGACCGGACAGCACTTAAAGGCGAACATCCCTTTGACCAACCCCAATACAAAGGCGCGAATATTTTAATAGTCAACCGTAACTTTGGCTGTGGTTCATCGCGAGAACACGCACCCCAAGCGATCGCAAAATGGGGAATCCAAGCTTTAATTGGTGAAAGCTTCGCCGAAATCTTTTTCGGTAACTGTGTGGCAATGGGTATACCTTGTCTGACAGCCGATGCTGTGACTGTTAAACAACTGCAAGATTTAGTCGCTGCCAATCCCCAAGCCGCCGTCACAGTGAATCTGGAAACCTTGCAAGTGCAAATTGGCGATTATATTGTTCCAGTTGCGATCGATGAAGGTACAAGAAGTACATTTATTTCTGGAACTTGGGACGCTTGCGGTCAGTTAGTAGCTAACGCTGACCAAGTTCGGGCAACAGCTGCAAAATTACCCTACGTCGGTTGGAGCAATTTAGCCGCGAGTTAGTATTCTCTCATTCCCTGGCTCTGCCGGGGAATGTTAATTTATAGATTTTATCTACATTATTTCAGATTTGGCATAGTAGATATATAGCCAAGTAGTTTTAGACTATGCCATTAATAAACCCTCCTCTCACTAAAGAAGATTTCATAAACTCTGGCTGGCTAGAAGTGGTTAATAGCAGCGATAGAAAAGAATGTAGTGCTTATAACAGAGTTTTCTGGAATAAGGCACAGGAAGCAAAAGAGGCAGGAAATGTTAGAGAACAGTATGTCTTTGAGATTTTGGCGTTCGTGACTGGTATTGCAATCAAGCCAGAATCAACAGAGGAGTTTTTTGCTGAAGTTTTCCAAAATCTTACTGATGAACATTTAAATTTTCTTACTGAAATTGCTCCTGAAATATCAGCTCCAGAACTTCAAGCACGAATTGCGGACATTCTCTGGGTCAAAAAGCGCAATTATCGGATGGCACAGTTAGCTGTTACAGCCTATTTACAATCTGCCACAGAATTAGAAGATCCTGAAAAATGGAGTCCGTGTTTCGAGAGGATTGAACGGGCGCTTCGGCTAGCACGCAAAATTAATCATAAATTTGAAGATGTTGTTGCACATATCGAGAAAGTTCTTGAACGCTGCAATGGAGAAGATCCAGAGTTTTTATCAGCAAAGCTTATGGAGCTTTTGCAAGAATACAAATGCGGTAATTTTAATAAATACGCTGCTCTAGCTGAGAAGGCCGCAACTTTATCAGAATCAGCGCATGATTGGCGTAGGGCAAGAAACTATTGGGAAATTAAAGCACAATGGCATCGTCTTGAAAAAGATGCAGAAGAAGAACGTGCAGCGCAAATGCAGGCGGCTGAAACCTATGTAAAAGAAGCTGAAGATAGCCTTAAAGGTACAGATGCAAGCTACCTGTGAGCGTCACATTTTATGGAGAAAGCTTTTGAAGCTTTCATGAATGTCCGAGGTACTAAGGAAGAAACTATTGCTGCAAAAGAAAAAGCTGAGGAGGTTCACAAGCTTCTTAGCCAGTATCAGGAGCAACTATTAAATGAGTTAGTTCCGATTTCTCATGAGATAGATATTAGTGTTCAGGTGGAGATAGCCAGATCGCACGTTAAAGGTAAAGAATTTTCTAATGCACTTTTTTCTTTAGCATTTCTAGGAACACCATCTAAAATGTCTCAGCTTAGACAAGAAGTCTTGGAAATAGCTGTTGAAAATCCCATATACAGCAAGTTACAGAAAGCTATCCAACTCTTAGTGCTCCTGCAATCCAAGCTGTGTTCGCGTTTGCCGCAGAGTGTCTCAAAGAGGATGTATTCTACACACCATTGCTGTTTACTGAGTCCAGGTAATGCGGTTTCTGGCGAATGAGAATTTCCCATTGCCCAGTGTGCGGCTGCTAAGGGTGCTGATAGGGCTTAGATTTATTACTTCCTGGCTTAGGTGGCAGCGTGGCCCGTAAGGATAAGCGATCGCCCCTAGCTTCCACCTTGACCCCAGTTTTGCTTGCTTTTAAGCGCTCGTTTACTGCCTCAATAGTCCATTTTATGTGCTAATTCTGAGCTAAAATTATTCCGTGCTTGCGGATAATTTTAGGTAATTTCAGATAATAATATTACCGTAAATCACGGCGGCAAAGTTATGCTTCCAATCAAAAAGCCGCCAAGTGGCGGCTTTTGAACTATGGGCAGTACCAGACTCGAACTGATGACATCCTGCTTGTAAGGCAGGCGCTCTACCAACTGAGCTAACCGCCCGTTTGACTAATCCTTAACCAATATAGCAAAACATTTCGCATTGCGCTAGTAGTTTCAAGAAAATCTTTTTTTGTCTTATACTGACTCAGTATTGGCTCAACGCCCCGCTATCGCTAACAGGATTTAGGATGCCCTCTGGTCGGACGCACGATCGCATTACTATGTATGCTCTGCCGTTGGTGGCGGGCGTTACTTTCTGGCAAACTCGCAGTAGTAATGCAACTTTGTTGGTTGCAGGCGGGTTTCTCTTTGGCGGACTGATGTTTGGCCCCGATTTGGATATTTACTCTGTGCAATTCCAGCGCTGGGGTTTCTTGCGCTGGATTTGGCTACCTTATCAAAAAAGTCTGCGGCATCGTTCTTTTTTATCCCACGGGCCGATTATCGGCACGATTCTACGGATACTTTATCTGGGGTGTTTGCTGGCTATTTTAGCAATTTTCGTTTTGGCGATCGCTCAAAGGTTATGGAATCTGAGTTTTAGTTGGCAAGATTTGGGACAAACTGTAGGGCGATCGCTCGTGCAATACGATACTGAATATATCGCTTTGTTTTTGGGGTTGGAACTCGGTGCGATGAGTCATTCTCTCAGCGATTGGGGCGGTTCGGCTTATAAGCGCTTTCAAAAACAGGGCATTCGGGGGTTGCTTCCTAGTGGCAAAATTAAGAAGCGGAAAGTTACAACTCGCGGTAGTCGTCGAGCTACAGTTAGCAGAAAGAGCAACGGTAGAACCACAAAGGACAAATGACAAATGACAAATGACAAAGTTGAGACTTTGGCGGCGTTGCAAGAATTAATTGAGGTGGTGGCGAAGTTGCGCGAGCCTGATGGTGGTTGTCCTTGGGATTTGGCTCAAACTGCTGAAACTTTGACGCCTTATGTGATTGAGGAAGCTTATGAGGTGGTGGATGCAATTAAGAGTGGGGATAAGGGTGCGATCGCAGAGGAGTTAGGCGATTTATTATTACAGGTGGTATTGCAAGCCCAAATCGCTAGTGAATCTGGGCAATTTTCTCTTAAGGAAATCGCTCAGGGGATTTCCCAAAAGTTGATTCGCCGTCATCCTCATGTGTTTGGTGATGTGTCGGTGGCCAGTGTGGATGAGGTGCGGCAAAATTGGGAACAAATCAAAGCTGCGGAAAAGGGCGAAGCATCTCCAGACGCGCAAAAATTTAGTGCTAAACTCGCTCGTTATGGACGTACCCTTCCCCCACTGATGGCAGCGATGAAAATTTCTCAAAAGGCTGCGGCGATCGGGTTTGAATGGGAAAATATTCAGGGTGTTTGGGATAAGTTTCATGAGGAGTTGAGAGAGTTCGAGCAAGCTTTAGCTGAGGAAACACCCGAACGACAAGAAGCAGAATTAGGCGATTTACTATTTGCCGTGATTCAGCTAGCGCGTTGGCATAATCTTGACCCCAGCACCGCTTTGCAAGGCACAAATCAGCGCTTTGTCCAGCGATTAGAAAAAATGGAGGCGGTTGTTGACCGTCCCCTTTCTGATTACAGTTTGCATGAATTAGAAAACTTGTGGCAACAGGCAAAAGCTCAACTGGCTAAAGAAGGGAATAGGGAATAGGGGATTGGGCATGGGGAAAGGGAAAGGGGTAAGGGGAAAAGGGGAAAGATTAAATTTATTCCTTTTCCCTTTAACCTTTAACCTTTTCCCCTGCTCCTCCTTGTCCCCCTGCTCCCTGCCCCCTGCTCCCCACTCCCTTCTTCAAGATTTTTCAGCATCAAACCACTTATCATATAGCGATTGATAAGTGCCATTTTCTTTGAGACTTAGCAAAGCCTGATTAATTGGTTTGCGGTAGGGACTGTTATTGGGCAGAATGATGCCGTAGCTTTCTTCACGCAAGATACTGCCTACAATCTCTACTTTCCCTTTGCCTTCATTGGCAGCATAGAAGAGAAGTACAGGTGCATCAAAGACTACGGCATCAGCTTTTTTTGTTTGCAAAGCATTATAAGCTTGCTCGATTTTGGTAACTTCTAAAACTGAAATCTTATGTTCTCGCAGGTAGGTGGCGGCTGTGCTACCCGCAGTTGTGGCCACTACCTTGCCGGGTAAATCGTCTATGCTCCTGATATCACCCTGAAGCTGTTGCACTGTCAAGGAGGTAGTCGCACTGGCTGTAAAGTAGGCGGCAAAAAGTACTCCGATGAACATCCAGATAATACCTACTAGGCGTCCCAGTACTCCTTTGGGCATTTCGTCAGCTTGGGTTGCTAAGGTGGCAGCTGACCACCAACAGGCTTTGAAAATGCCAGGAAAGTATGATTTGGGAATCATCCCATCTTTGTGATGACGCTCAGATAACCAAATAATGTGGGCTGCTACGATAATTAACACCAAGGCAACGCCTATTACTTGCAAAAGGCTACCGGAGAAAAACAATTGCAAAATATTTGGAAAGGCACTGCTGTTTTTCTCTGGGTTTCTCACCATGATTTGCAGCCCTCCAGCAAAAATAGGTAATGAAAAATCAAAATTCTGTTCGCGTTCGGCTGTAATTGAGATGGCTGAAATTCCCAAGTTGGCTTTGCTTTCCTTAATAGCCGAAAGCAGTTGCGGTACAGTGGAATATTCTATAAATTTAGACTCTACACCTATTTGGTTAGCGATTTTGCGCCAGAGGTCGATACTGAATCCTGATAGCTCACCTTTGTTTGATAGCACAAAGGGCGGTATAACTCGTGTAGCTACTAATAACGGTTGTTGGAGTTGTGGTTTTTGGGCTACTCCTGGGGACACCATTAACAACAATGCCAGAATTCCACCTATTAATCCTATGTAGGTATACAGTGCTAAAGAACGCTTGGTTTTGTTTTTCCGGTCATATCTGCCAATTAGGCGGTTTTTCCCAGCCATAAATTGGCGAAATCTACTAGCGATCGCATTTATCATCAGAATTCTCTCAAGGTTGTGTGCATAATCTATTTATCATGCCCACCTCATATCAAAGATCGCGTTCATCATCTCCATAAAACCGATTTTCTTCAAATTTACAAGGACTGGGGAAATAGATATTTCTTCCCTTTCCCCTTTACCCTTTAACCTTTCCCCTAAAAGTGCAAAAATATATTGGGACTGTTGCTGTAAGCATCAGGCCCCCTTTAAGCTATAAAAACATTTGCTGAAATCTACCTAATATGTTTCTTGCGGTACAACACTGTAGGTAGATTTATTGATGAATTCTTTACTTTAGGATGATATTTAGAGGTTGAGACAACTATATTGTGTCTAATTCACTTTCTAGGACTCGCGTTGTCAAGACAAACTTCTATCTTTTGAGCAATAGTTTTGAGATCGGCTTTTAGCGTACATTTGGGTTTATATTTAGCCTAATGTTTTCTCTGGTGTGCCCTTCTTAGTCTTTGCAAAGTGAGCAACATGGATGTAGACGATTTCAGTCAACAAATAGAGAGATTGCGCTCACGGGTGACAGGATTATTGCAAAGTACTGCTAGTGAGCCGTATTCACCGGAAGAACTAACAGCAGAAGCTTTTGAGGAACTGCAAATCACTTTGGAAGAACTAAAAGTTGCCTCCGAGGAACTACAAGCAACACGAATCGTAGTAGAGAAAGAACGTCAACGCTACCAAGAATTATTTGATTTTGCGCCTGATGGTTACTTGGTAACTGATACATTCGGCACTATCCTGGAAGCTAATCGTGCTGCCAGCATACAGTTCAATGTTTTACAGCGATTTTTGATTGGCAAACCGCTCCTGACTTTCATTGCCCAATCAGATCATCAAGCTTTTTTTGATTACCTGACTCAGTTGCAGCAGCTCGACCGAGGTGGAGAATGGGAAGTGTGTTTACAACCACGAGAAAAAATCTGTTTTGATGTAGCTTTGACAGTAGTTACCGTTCGTAACGAAAAAGGTCAGCCAGTTGCTTTGCGCTGGCTAATGCGTGACATTAGCCAGCGTAGGCATTTAGAGTTGCAGCGCCAGCAGTTATTTGCCAATGAGCAAGCCGCCCGAATTGCAGCCCAAGCCGCAGAAAAACGCTCTAATTTTTTAGCTGAAGCAAGTAGTGTATTGGCATCTTCTTTGGATTATCGCACTACCCTAACCAGCGTCGCGCAATTAGCAGTGCCTACTCTTGCCGATTGGTGTATTGTGGATGTCATCGAACATAATTTACCAGTCATCCCTAACCCAGTCATCGTTGCATCTGAACCAGGAAAGGGAGCACTGCTACGAGAACTCCAACAACGCTATCCAATTTCTATTGATGCTGATTACGGCCCACCGAAAGTTTTACGGACTGGTAAACCGGAACTGATTACAAACATTCTTGAGTCTTCATTACAGCAAAAGTCCTCGAACGAAGAACACTTCAGTCTCCTGTGCCAACTCCAAGTTAAGTCTGAGATGGTAGTACCACTGTTAGTACGCGAACGCAAGCTGGGGACAATTCTATTTGCATCTGCACAACCAGGACGCCATTACACTACTGTAGACCTAGAAATGGCTGAAGAACTTGCTCAACGAGCAGCATTCGCCATTGATAATGCCCAGCTTTATCGGCAAGCCCAAGAAGCTAACCGCATTAAGGAAGAGTTTTTAGCGATCGTTTCCCATGAACTTCGTACACCTCTCAATTCTATGCTGGGTTGGGTTCAACTAATACGTATTCGCAAATGGGATGAAACAACTACCTCTAAGGCATTGGAGACGATCGAGCGGAATGCCAAACTTCAAAGAAAACTGATTGAAGATATCCTGGATATCTCACGCATTGTACAAGGACAAATTCGCCTAAATATCCGTAAAATTGACCTTGTGCCGATAATTCAGGCGGCAATTGAAGCTGTACATCCCACATCTGAAATTAAAGATATTCAAGTTGAATTTGATCTTGATTCTTCAGTTGGTCAAGTTATGGGTGATGCCGAACGCCTACAACAAGTTGTCTGGAATTTGCTCTCTAATGCCGTCAAGTTCACACCTAACAAAGGGCGAGTTGAAGTGCATTTGGAACAGGTAAACTCAAATGTCCAGATAACTGTCTCTGATACAGGTAAGGGAATTAGTACTGACTTTCTACCTTATATCTTTGAGCGTTTCCGTCAAGCTGATAGCACAACTACTAGAGCAGACAATGGTTTGGGATTGGGGCTAGCAATCGTACACCATTTAGTAGAAATGCACTCAGGCACAGTCTGCGCAGTTAGTGAAGGGGAAGGAAAGGGAGCAAAATTTACAGTGTTGTTGCCTCTGGTAGAACCGCAACCAGAACAGTTAATTAAAGAAAGTAAAGAAAAAGTCGAGAATCTCTCAATACTCAACGGCTTGCAAATACTTGTTGTCGATGACAATGCCGATACACGGGAGTTAATTACCTTCATTCTTGAAAAGTCTGGAGGGCAGGTGACGGCAGTTAGCTCAGTAGGTGAAGCTCTAGAAGCACTAAAACGATTAAAACCAGATGTTCTAATAAGTGATATTGGAATGCCAGATGAGGATGGTTATTCCCTGATTCGGAAAGTGCGGGTGCACGAAACAGAGCAAGAGGAGAAGATTCTAGCTGTAGCACTAACGGCATTTGCTAGAGAAGAAGAACACACGCTAGCTTTGGAAGCCGGATTCCAAGTTCATGTATCCAAGCCAATTGAGCCAGAAGAGTTGGTGAAAGTGGTAGCGAACCTTACCAAAAATAGCAAACAAGTTTAATGCACAATTAAGCTTTTGGTAACAAATGCGATCGCCAAAGCTACAAATGAGTTCGCAAAAGCTACAATTGCGTTCGCCAAAGCTACAAATGCGTTCGCAAAAGCTACAAATGAGTTCGCAAAAGCTACAATTGCGTTCGCCAAAGCTGCAATTGAGTTCGCAAAAGCTACAATTGCGATCGCAAAAGCTACAATTGAGTTCGCAAAAGCTACAATTGCGATCGCCAAAGCTACAAATGAGTTCGCAAAAGCTACAATTGCGATCGCATCTGTAGTAGAAGTAGATGCAGACAGGTTTGCTCAAATGCTTCCACAAAGGGCAGAGTAAGTTGGCTTCTTTTTCTACACCTGTGTGATTTCAAGTATATCTTGGTTCTTGTCAGATTTTGGTGATGATGAAAGGTTACGCGCTTTAAGGCAGAAGGCAGGAGGCAGAGGGCAGAAGGGTTTAAAACGTTTTCTTATCCGGGCGTGGGATTTGTGACTTCAAGGGGCGATCGCTTACGGCTTTCAAGTGATGCAGATGTTCTATAATCCTTGCTATGCTTCAATTGTGGGAATTTTTCCTTCCTCTTCCTTCTGCCTTCTGCCTTACCCCAACCAAGATCACCAAAAGTTGCCAAGAACCTATATCTTTGCCGATCGTTAAAGCATAACCTTGCCGCAGGCAAATCGGAAATGCTCATTCTTTTGTAAGCCTGCTTCCACCTAAAAACAACGCTTTCAAGCATAATATTGCCGACATTGAAATTTTAAAGGTTAAAATACTTAAATCAGGAAGCAATATCTACGACGGGCTACGCCTACGCACCTTTGGGCTAAGATCAAACTACTCATCGATTAACCTTCTGGCACTGCCATGAGCATCTCTCAACCACCGAAACTATCCTGTCTACCAACAAAGCTACCCATTGATGGTGCAGTGCGGATTGATTTAGAGGAAGGTATTCCAGTTTTTCGGGCATCCAGCACTGTCCAAAGTCGCATTGAAGAACTATTGGCAAAACAGCAAGCAACTTCACTGAGTACAGAAGAAGAACAAGAACTTGATTGCTACGAAGAAATTGATGATTATTTAAGCTTTGTCAATCGTACAATTCGTAATTTATCCCTTGCGTCAACTCAGTCAGCATCCTAAATTGTGTCCTCTCGTAGTAAAATCCCTGAAGCTATCCAAAAGCAGGTACGTCAACGAGCCAAGTACCTATGTGAGTATTGTCATGCCTCTGAACAATGGCAGTATGTACAGTTCACCGTAGACCATGTTATACCCTTGTCATTAGGTGGAACAGATAATTTAGAAAATCTGGCGTTGGCTTGCTTTCACTGCAATCGCAGAAAGACAAATCGGCTGACAGCAACTGACCCTCTATCTGGAGAAGAAGTTTCATTATTTAATCCACGACAGTGTAACTGGAGTGAGCATTTTATTTGGTCTGCCGATGGACTATTAATTGTGGGTTTGACAGCTACAGGACGAGCAACAGTCACCGCATTAAGCTTGAACCGGGAACGGGCGATCAATATTCGTGAGGCTGATAAAGAAATTGGTCGGCATCCACCAATGGATGATCCGATACAAGCAAAATTTGAGCAAGGCGAATAGGAAGAAAACCTTGTATCTCAGTCTATGACCAAGCCTGGATACTTGAGATATAAAAAAGTCCGTTCTACATTGCAGCAAGCACAGACAAATTTCTCTGGGTAGGCAGATTCATCACTCAGAATGGTCAAGATCTAGTTTAATTAAATGTCAAATTTTTAAACCATAACTTTGCCGGGGAAGTTTTCAACCATAAGGTTGCCGTTGCGGCAATATTATGCTTTAAATTACACAATTGTGACTTTACCCATAACTTTGCCGCCTCTGGAAGCATAACTTTGCCGCCTACAACACTATAACCCTCATTCTTGCGTGAGCTAATTTTGGATGAAATTGGCAGCTTGGAACCATAACTTTGCCGCTAGTCCGAATTGGAAGGATAAGCTTGCCGTGAGTCCAATCAAGCATAGAAACCAAGAAAGCGCCGAATTTTTTTACAATGGAGCAGAAGCGGTTCATGCTGATATGGGATAGAGACTTTCGGCTATCCATCTGTTCTGAGTAACTACTGGAGTATTAGAAGATCCTCCTAACCAGTGAGAACAATAGCCTAAACTGGATTGCCAGTCTAACCAAAGTAGTTGGCGATGACAATGAGGCCAATTGTGCAGAAGAGAATATTGATGTATTAAACAAACTCTGACATCTTGAAATTTTTCTCGAAATTTCCATCTATGGCAGCTATCTTAATTCACAGTGAGGAATATGTTGACTTAACGTTTAAGGTGATTTCTAGGAAAGAATTTACCAATGGAGGTAAAATGTACCCTTGAT
>NZ_JAVRCK010000129.1:0-19296 GCF_034530815.1 Nostoc sp. DedSLP03 | reverse complement strand
ATTCTTTTTCAGCAGTTCTGATTCCAGTTTACCTAATTGATGACACGCCCTAGAGGCAATTTACTTAGATGATGGTTTGCAGCCAGAAACTATCCTACCTCTGTCGTGGCATGAAAGGTTTATTCCTGTGCGACAAATTCTGAGATTAGAACTATTAGCAGAACAGCTAATTTTGCAATCTCCTGATTTTGCTACTTTCCTAGCCAGATTCAACAGTGAACTCGATCCCCCACCGCTGGGAGTAGTAGCTTTTAAAAGTATTGCCTGTTACCGGAGTGGTTTGGATATTCAATCGGTAACTGACGAGGTGGCGGCGGCTCACTTCGACAACCTCAAACAACAACAGTACAATCAACCTCTGCGGCTGACAGATAAACCGCTGATTGATTTTCTGTTACAACAAGCGTTATTAGTAGCAGCAAAATACCGTTTACCAGTGCAATTTCATACTGGCTACGGCGATCCCGATTTGGATTTACGATTAGCTAATCCCCTAAATCTGCGATATTTACTAGAGTTACCACAGTATCGCCATGTACCAATAGTATTGCTACACGCTTCATATCCTTATATGCAGCAGGCTGGTTATTTAGCTTCTGTATATCCCCAAGTTTATCTAGATTTCGGTTTGGCAATACCCTTTTTAAGCGTATCTGGAATGCGGGAAGCAATCAGGCAGATGTTAGAATTAACTCCCACTACTAAATTGATGTATTCTTCTGATGCCCACTCAATTCCAGAATTGTACTACTTGAGTGCAAAGTGGGGTCGTCAAGTTTTGGGGGAAGTGCTAGAGCAAGCAATTACAGATTCTGACATTACTGTAGCTGAAGCTGAGGTCATTTCTTTAGCAATTTTACGTGAAAACGCTTTAGTTCTCTATCAATCAGCGCGCGAAACAAGTATTAAGCGTTAGCATTATTTATTTAGTACCTGAATCACTCTTGCTTTCAAATGTATTTAAAACATTATTTCAGGTATTAATATTTACTTGTTTTTAAATTAAAATTGTAATTATTAATACAAAAGTGTTTTATATTTATTACTTTCTAGTGGCTTTTCTCTCTACCTATATAGCATTCACCTTTCGGAATTTTGAGGTATCATATATATCTATCTCTGTGTTGTCTAGTTAATAAAAACACAGTTTTAATTCCTTATTGACGTTGATATATAAATAGTTTATAAATTGGTTTTCTATATAAAAATTATTATTGATAATGTGAATTCACAAATTCTATTGATTCAGGTTTGGATACAGATGTAGAAGCGTACAGGTGTGCGCTTGTTTTAGTATATTTATAGGAGATATATTAGTGGAAAATAAACCAAAAGATTTTACTTCCTCATCTGCATCTATTCTCACTCTGGGATTAGGTTGGTTTCCCAAAAGTCCCGGAGGACTAGAAAGGTATGTTTACGAACTAACTCATAAATTAGCAGCAAATCAAGACCAGATTGAATTATGTGGAGTCGGTCTACCAGAGACTGAGATAAATTCGCCCATTAAGCTGACTAACTTGGCAAGTCCCGATAGTGCTATTTGGCAAAGATTATGGTCAATTCGCACGAATTTCCAGAAAACAAGAACTAGCAAACCAGATGCTATTAATTTGCACTTTGCATTATACAGCTTTCCGATTTTAGATATTTTGCCAAAGAAAGTACCAGTTACTTTTAACTTTCATGGCCCTTGGGCTTCTGAGAGTCAGCAAGAAGTAGTTAATAAAAACCTCAGTCTTTTAATCAAGCACTGGTTAATAGAAAAAAACACTTATAATCGTTGCGATCGCTTCATTGTTTTGAGCAAAGCATTTGGGAAAATTTTACACGAGCGATATCAAGTACCGTGGAGCAAAATTCATGTTATTCCGGGTGGAGTTGATATTAATTGGTTTCAACCAAATTTATCACCCCAAGAGGCTTGTGCAAAACTAGGCTGGCCTACTAATCGCCGGATTATATTTACATCACGCCGCTTAGTGCATCGAACTGGGGTTGACAAATTATTGCAAGCTCTAGCTATAATTAAGCCCAGAATACCAGATGTTTGGCTGGCGATCGCAGGTCGCGGTCACATTCAAGCTGCACTAAAACAACAGGCTACAGAATTAGGACTAGAAGACAACGTTAAATTTTTAGGTTTTCTTCCTGATGAACAATTACCTATAGCTTACCAAGCTGCTGAATTGACTATTATGCCTAGTCAATCTTTCGAGGGATTTGGATTAGTAATAGTTGAATCTCTAGCCTGTGGTACTCCTGTTTTATGTACTCCAGTTGGGGGAATGCCAGAAATTTTATCAGAATTTTCACCCGATTTAATTACGACTTCAACAGATACCTTAGCTATTGCTAATAAATTAGAACAAGTGCTTTTAGGAAATATCCGTATACCTTCACGTTCCACCTGTCGTAAGTATGCCACCACATACTACGACTGGAATCAAATTGCCCAGCAAGTACGGAATGTTTTATTAGCTTAAACAAGTAAGTTTAATAAATTTTAGGGGCACTACATGAGTCAAATTAAATAAAATAGAGGTTTAATGAGAATTCTTTTTTTAGATCAAAGCGGTAAACCAGGCGGTGCAGAATTATGTTTAATAGATATTGCTAAATTTTATGGCGATCGCGCTTTAGTAGGTTTATTTGCAGATGGCCCATTTAAACATTTACTACAACAAAATTATATCCCAGTAGAAGTCCTCGCAACTCAAGCAATCCAAGTTCGCAAAGAAAGCAGTTTGCTACAAGGATTCAAAAGTTTGGGACAACTTGCACCTCTGATTACTAAGGTAGTTAAAAAAGCGCGTAAATACGATTTAATCTATGCCAACACCCAAAAAGCATTAGTTGTCGGTGCATTGGCAAGTTTTTTCAGTCGTCGCCCTCTGGTTTATCATTTACATGATATTCTTTCCCAAGAACATTTTAGTCAAACTAATCTTCGCATTGCTGTTAACTTAGCTAATCGTTTTGCATCATTAGTAATTGCTAATTCCCAAGCTAGTCAATCTGCCTTTGTACAAGCAGGAGGACGCCCAGACATCATTGAGGTTGTTTATAACGGTTTTAATCCCAAAAATTATCAAACTGATGAGTCTGACATTCAGAAACTACAGCAGCAGTTAGGATTAGAAGGGAAATTTGTCGTTGGACACTTTAGCCGTCTTGCACCTTGGAAAGGGCAACATATTTTAATTGATGCCCTTGCGAAATGTCCGCCAGAGGTGACAGCAATTTTAGTAGGTGATGCACTGTTTGGCGAGCAAGATTATGTCCAACAGTTACACCAACAAGTTCGTGAACTGGAATTAGAAAACCGGATCAAATTTTTAGGATTTCGTTCTGATATTCCCCAGTTAATGGCAGCTTGTGACTTGGTGGCACATACCTCTACTTCGCCAGAACCTTTTGGTAGAGTGATTGTAGAGGCGATGCTATGTGAAAAACCTATAGTTGCAGCCAAAGCTGGAGGTGCAATGGAGTTAGTAGAACATGAACTTAATGGTTTTTTAGTCACACCAGGAGAACCCCAGGAACTTGCACAAGTAATTAGCACTTGTTTACAGGAAAGAAAAATAACTGCAAATATAGCTAAGAATGCCAGGATTAATGCTAGTGAGCGTTTTAATGTTGCAGTTATTAATCAGCAAATTGCCCAACTGCTATCTGATATCATGTCCGTTTAAATAGACATAATACCCGTGCTAACCCCACCCAGCTAAAGCATAGCTTTTGCTTTCTTCCTCACTTGCAAAGGCGTGCTTTTATGATTGACAATTAGACGGGCATAATAATATTAAAAATTAGTACAGCCTTGCACAAGTTTGCAGCGAATCGAATTTAAAAACTTTGCCTTAGTGTGCGAATATTTACACCAAGTTGCTGTATTTAGCAATGCTTTATATCATATAAATAGTGTAATTCAGAACACTGATTAGAAAAAATTCTATCTTACATTGTCATTTCTATAAATGATACAACAGAAATACATTTAACAATCTCCTGCGACTTTCAACTACCCACATTTGGTAGATAAAAAGATTTTGCTGACCATAGCGCTGTATTATGAAAACACATCGCAGTACACAACACCCAGATTAAACGCATCTAAATTACTCTCGATCGCAACCAAGGTTAAGAACCAACGACAAAATCAGCATTTCTCATTTGGTTTAGTTTCCAAGACTCAAAGCAATATCTACGACAGGCTGTGACGTTCCTGCGGACGCTCGAGTACTCGCTACCACAACGCTTTCGCTAACGCTACGCTATCAGTGACGCTAAATTTATGTCAATAAGCGGGGATTAATGCGACTATTTTCGAGCCGATTGAGAATAAAATCCTTTTGTTGACATGATGCGTTTGCCCTGACACAAGACCGAACCAAACACATAAGGAACACAAATATTATGCCTTCAACTACAACTTACACTTACGATGCTGCTGGCAATGTGATATCTGAGAAGATAGACAACAACAGTGATGGGATAATAGACTCAGTTATTACCTACCGCTATAACCAGACATTTTATAGCAATGACTACAACAACGATGGCATAGTTGATACACTCTCAACCTATACTTATGATGCCAACGGCAAGGAGACATCCTTTAGCAGTGACACAAACAACGATGGGATAGTTGATTCTGTCGAAACCTCTACTTATGATGCCAACGGCAAGTTGACATTTTATAGTAGTGACAACAATGGCGACGGCATAGTTGATTATGTCGAAACTAGGACTTATGATGCCAACGGCAACCAGACATTTTATAGCCTTGACAACAATGGCGATGGCATAGTTGATTTTGTCTCAACCCTTACTTATGATGCCAACGGCAACCGGACATCCTTTAGCAATGACAGCAACAACGACGGCATAGTTGATGATGTCCAAACCTATACTTATGGACGCGCATCCGCCAGCTATGACTTCAACAACGATAGTGTAACTGATGCAATTGGCATCTACAGCTACGATTTGAGCGGCAAGCTAATTTCACAGAAGATTGACAACAATAATGATGGTATCTTTGATCGAGTAACTGCCCTAAGTTACGACGATAACAACAGACTAGCTGCACAGCTAGCTGACCTGAATAATGATGGCATCGCTGAAGAGATTACCACTTACAACTACGATGCCAATGGCAAACTAACTACCGCAGATATTGACAGCAACAGTGATGGCACTACTGATGCTGTTGCCACTTATCTGTATGATGCCAAAGGTCAACTTCTCAGCAAGACCACCACAGAAGGAACTTACGGCACATTTCTGGCAGATGATTGTGTTATGCAATCTAACAATAATCCTCCTATTCATGGTAAGACTGCTATTTTACAAAGTCTTTCTGAGTACTGGATTACCTTCGATATCTTGACTCACGACTTACTGAATATTTACGGAACCGAATCGTCTTTTGTCCTTGAAGCCTTAAATCATTACAAACGCAACGATCAAAAGGTCATAACAGTTAGAGCGGTAGCTATTACCGATCGCCACGAAACAGGCTTAGTAACTTCGGTTAGACTCTATACTGATACAACACCCCTGTATACGTAACTGCAACTTAATACTTTGATTTAGCCTCGGAGTTGATTCCGAGGCATGATAGTTACCAAGCAAGAGATTTGACAGATGTGCGTAAAGATCGGGAGTCGAATTTAGAAGTTGATGGGTGTGACTATAAACCAACTAATTCACGAGATTCAAAATCAGAAAGTTGTTGAGCGATCGCTAATCTTGCTTCCAACTTAGCTACACTAAACTGGTTACGCAGATATTCCAAATGGGCGATGGCATTTGCTTTATCAACAGTTAATCTAATTTGGGTGTCTATTGCTTTTTGATATTCCTGATTCACAAGCAACACCTCAAAGCGGCGAGCCTTGCGTTGAGCATCATTCTTCAAATCCATCTCAAAGGCGGCGGTGCGGTCTGCATTGCCTTCAAATCGGTTAACTTGATGCTGCACTGCCATCAACTGAGAATCTATTTCATTAGCCCGTTGAGCAGCTTGTGCGATCGCACCTGGATAATGACTCAGTTGCATCATTTAATAATTTTCCTCTCAGGTCAATAATGTAGTGTTTAAGTATAAGATCAACCCTGGAATCCATTTACCAAAAGGCTATCACAGAGCAGTTTTACACTTAACTCAGCTTGGTGGAAGCTATATATATATTATAGTCCAAATCTATTGAATTATGGGAGAAAAAACGATGTCTGAAGTGCAGGTATGCCAATTATTTTCTACTAATTTCTTACAATTATTTTCCTAAATTTTCTTTCGCTGAAATAAACTCTCAAAAATTTTTAAAATTAAACCTCATGCATCTTTATCTGTACTCTGTATGAGCTAACTTTTTAAATTGTTGAAATTAGCTTTAGACAAAAGAGTAAAAATGAATGTCGATCGTCATTAATTTCTGGAGATGTTTTTTGAATAACACTATTAATTTTGTCTTTTAAGATTAAGTCCGCCCATATACCCATGACTTATTTAGCCGCCAGGCTGAAGTCTGCGGCTAATAAAGTCAGCCTGCATAAGCAGGCTAATTATTTTCTGCTAAATTCTCCACTTTAGCTCAAGCTGCTTCCCGCAGTTGTGGTTGTGACGGCACACTCACCTCTGGAAATGAAAGCGAGAGTTGTTCGGCTTGAGGTACTGCCGCTTGCTGCAAAACTTGAACTTCAATATTAACGCTGACCAAATAACTACCTGTATCAGCACCAACTGCTTCGGCTATGAGTTTAGCAATGTCTGGGCGTTTGGCAGTCAGCGGGTCACGTAAAATACACCGATCCCATTCATGCTTGGCAGTCGGATTGAGGTTGAGAATATAATGCTTCATCATCGAACTAACCCTTGAATCCATCTTCCAGAAGGTTTTCACAGAGCCATTATGCATTTGGCTAGGCTTTGTGGACGCTATACCTATTATAGTATATTTGTACTAAATTGGCGATGTCCAAGTCAGAAAGTAGGAAAATATCATTTCCGTTTAATTGGCTATATTCTCTAATCTATGCAGAGCAGAAAGCCCAAAAATCCCTTTAACCGGACACAATTAAGCTGTTCCACATTTAACTTGCATAATTAGCGTAGGCTTTTCGGCTTATGCCACAAGAGTTATATAAATTTTGGATTAGATATCGTTTAGCTTATAAACCATTCCTAAAAGCGTATAGGTGTGTCTTAGTTATATTCCCGTGCTACATACGATTAGTTAAAGGATTTCTGACAAATAATCAAAGTACGATTTCTACGATGAGCAAAGCCAACGCCAAATTTATCTATTCTTTTCTTCTCCAATTTGGTGATGTCTCTAAATTCTTAATCCCAGAAAATCTGCCTATAGATAAATTCTAATACAAAGGTATTGCAACTAAGCTTACAAGGCAACACCTTATATTTATGTAAATCGCTATATGGTAGATATCTATATTATCGACCTATTTGTAATTGGTCTGCTTTTAATGATGGTAACTTTAGGGTCGGGTTGGATTACTCGCTTACCCCTTTCTTTTGCCATCATCTACCTAGTGGTTGGTATTTTTCTAGGCCCTTATGGCTTAGGACTGATTCAATTACGCCGAGATGACGTTTTTAATACCGAACTGCTGGAGAGAATAACAGAACTTGTCGTAATTATTTCTGTGTTTAGCTGCGGCTTAAGAATTGTTCGGCCTCTAAAGTTGGGGGTTTGGGATATTACAGTGCGATTGATTGTATTTCTGATGCCAATTTCAATTTTTGCTCTGGCTGTTGTGGGTAAATTGTTTTTAGGAATGAATTGGGGAGAAGCAATTTTATTAGGAGCAATTCTCGCACCTACAGATCCAGTATTAGCATCAGAAGTACAATTGACCAGTATAAATGACCAAGATGAGTTGAGATTTGGTTTAACCTCTGAAGGTGGGTTAAATGATGCTTTAGCTTTTCCCTTCGTTTATTTTGGTCTTCATGCTTTAAAAGATGACAACTGGGGTAACTGGTTTAAACAGTGGATTACAGTTGATTTAATCTGGGCGATCGCGTCTGGCATTATTATGGGAATTGTTGTTGCCAAATCTATAGTTTGGATTGAAAAAAAAGTTCAAAAACGCCGTGCTGCTGATGAGTTAATGGAAGATTTTATTGCTATCAGCACAATTCTATTAACTTATTCATTAACAGAAATGGTTAATGGTTATGGATTTCTAGCAGTATTTGTTGCTGGCTTAGTTGTCCAACGCAGTTACAGAAATCCTGAAAAACCGCTAGAACAATTAGAATTTGTTGAGCAAATCGAAAAACTACTGGAAGTTGGGACAATTTTACTATTGGGTTCAATATTATTATTGAAACCAATACTTAACTATGCTATGCAATCTGTGTTAGTAATAGTTTTGTTATTCTTTATCGTCAGACCTTTAGGAGTTTGGATTAGCACAATAGGCAAACGTCCTCTAGATTCACGCCGCCGAACCTTCCACCCAGGAACTCGGTTGTTATTTGGATGGTTTGGGATTCGCGGAGTTGGTTCTTTATATTATCTAGCCTATGCCTTTGGTCATGGTTTGAAAGGTGAGGCAGCCGAACAAATTGCTTGGATAACTTACACGACTATTGTAGCCTCGGTAATTGTGCATGGCATTAGTGCAACTCCATTAATGAAATGGTATGAGCACAATTTTGCTAACAACAAGAAAAAGACTTCTCCTACCACAATAGATGAATTTGAGTAAAAAGATTTCTTGGATGTAGCGACTTTCAAGACAGTCGCTACAGTTCCCTATTTACCTGTCACTTTTTCAATAACTTCTTTCGCTTTTTCACCAAAACTTTCTGGGGGATTTTGTTTTTGTTCAGCCTTTAAATTTCTTTCGTAAGTCTTCTCTATAGTATTGAGGTTTTTTGAATCTTTTTTTGCTTGCTCATAAGCTGTCTGTCTGTCTTCTTCTTGAATGCCAACACCTGGATCATATTCGTTAGCACGATTAATTTTTTCTTCAGAATTTGGTTTATACTCTGGAGGTATTAGTTTTAATTCTTCAAGAGTAGTTGCATGACTAGTTTGCTGAACAAAAATGAAAGAACCTGACAAGCTGATAAAAACCATCAAGCTAATAACCAAAAAGCTTGAACGTAATGCTTGTTTTAAACTTAATAGAATTTTTTGCATGAAAAAAATCTCCTAATCTTTTTGTTATAAGCCTTTTGAGGTAGAAGATAGATTAAATATCTTAGGCTCACAGGCATCCTAAGTGTTTAGGTACAGTTCTTTCTTCTACCTCAAGGTATATTAATTTGTAGTTTTTCTAGTAATCTGATTCACAAGACTAAAATCCTCGACTTCTCTGAGAAGTCGAGGATCTCGTGCGTGGTTCACAAATGATTTAGTAGTAGCACAAAATTGTGTAATTTTACCCGTGTACCTGTTTAAAATGAGAATCTCTATAATCTAATATTTTCGTGCTTACTAACTACCGTCCAGAACTCTAATTCTGGAATACTAGCTCAAGTAGATTGAGATTTTACTTTCTTATCTGATAGACTACTTATGACCAGCTGTGATTAATTTTTATTCCTCGGCTTTGCATTACCTCTTCAAATAAATTTGTTGGTAATGCTTCTTCTACAGGAAAAACTCCAGGTTTTTTGAGTTTACCTTCTAGCAATAATTGGGCAATAGTACCTGTGCCACAACCAGAAGCCACAGCTGTATTTTCATGCACTACAGTTGAGCAATAAACGGCTGTTTCACCATTTTTCTGCCCTGTAACCTCAGAACGAACTGCTACTCCAATTCCGCTAAAATTATTAGTGACATCTGTCATTGAATGGCTGACATGAGACAGAAATTCAATCATGTAACGACGCTGCATTAACCACTTGGGAAAAATGTGTGCTGCAATCCAAGTTAGATGATTATAAAAATCTGGAACGGAACCAAACTTAGTAATTACAGTTTTCACAGATGGGAATGCATGAGGCAGTGTAAAGGTTTCTGGCATATCAAACCAGTAAACTCCGGTACGTCCATATGGAGGTGGAAACTCAACTACTTCTCTTTCACTATAAGGCTTGACTATTTCCCATTTTCCATTTATCCAAGTCTCAAAAGGATACTGCAACCCAAGAAAGGTTGTCCGCATCACTGTAATGCCAGCACCACCAGAACCAGAAACTAAATAACTTAAATGGATCTTTTGTGGTAGCTCAAATTGTTCAATTCCCTGACGTACCATGCTGTTAGAAATACCAGGAAAAATGCCAGTATTAATAATTGCTGTCACGCCAGCAGCAGCAGCTTTTTCATGATAATTCAAAGCTTTGCTGGTATAAGACCGATGATCGCTAACATCTAGATAATTAACGCCTTCAGCAATACAGGTTTCGAGAACATTAGTATCTCGATAGTGAAATGGGCCAGCACAATGGATGACTAAATTAGAGTTTGCGATCGCATCTCGCAACTTGTCAACTTCTGTCAAATCCAATACCAAAAACTGTACTTGTCCTCCTGAAGACAAGCTAACAGCCTTCCCAAACTCCGCAGAACGTCCAGTAATCGTAATTTGAGCCTGCGTATGAGTAGCGAGATCCTGAGCAACACTGCTACCAATCCGCCCTCGTCCACCAAGAATTAAAACTCTGTCTGTCATTACTCCAGATTCGCAACACTAACTTAATTTGACCAGTTTTGTGTGCTGTTTGCCATCGGTTATAAGTATGACTTACCTTTCAATCAAGGCAGAGTTTTCAATTATAGTTAAATCTGCCTTCTTCACGCCTCAATTTGCCTAACTACTGTTAGCGCTGAATAACTTACTCCAGCAGTACCTTCGCCGGGATGGGTGGAGTCACCAACTAACCACAAATTCTCAATTGGTGTCCGATTGGCGAACCCAAAGGGGCCGAAGGTGGGAATCCTTTGACCGATGCCACCAACTATACCGCGATCGCGGGCTGTGAAATGGGCAAAAGTGCGCGGTGTTGCGGCTTCTTGATGAATAATCGTTTCTGGTTTGAGATAGAAGTATTGGGCAAGACGAGCGATCGCTTCTTGGGTAAACTTTTCTTTTAGTCCTTCATAACCTTCAGTCTGCCACCACTGTGCGGGATCGACAAATGAAGAAGCAATAATTGTCGCTTTCCCCTCCGGTGCGCGACCATCTCCAGGATGACTCACGGAAACAAACAGGGAATTATTCTCGCCAATGGGGCCATTGACATCATACAGAAATTGCAAGTGGGGAGGACACCCAGGCGGAATCGCGCTGGCATCTACACCCAAATACACCACAAAAGCACCCGATGCTTGGGGCAATTTTTTCACCCGATTTTTATATCCAGATGGCGCTTGTTCTCCCAACAACTGCACCAAATTTTGCACGGTGACGTTGCTAACTATGTGGTCGGCTGCTTCTGTCCAAACTTCGCCAGTTTTCTGATTTCTAATCACAACAGCAGTAGCTTTGCCGTTTTCTACTTTGATTTGTTCTACAGTGTGGCGCATCAATAGTTTGCCGCCGTCTCTCTCTAAGGATTGTACCAAGCGATCGCTTAATACTTGCATACTTCCCTGGAGGTGAAACAATCCTTGGGGCAGTTGGGATACACTCAACGCTGTTGCTGCATAAAGTAATGCTGTTTCTTCTGCATCCACCTGAGAGTATAGCTTCAGTTGCAAATCCAAAAAAGTTCTCAGCCGTCGGTCATTTCTTAATCCACATAACCGTAAAGCATCTCCTACCGTAAATAAGGTGAAGGGTACGGTAATTAATGTACTCGGACGCACCGCCTGAGTTAGCTGCCACAAATCCCATAAATTACGCGGTGGTAATACCGGGTCGCGTCCTTGAAATTCCCAACTAGCAGCAAATAAAGTTGCCATCAATTGCCAAAATGGTTCGCTACCAGGAAACTGTTTTTGTCGTTCCTCTTGCCATTTCTCTTGGTCGCGCCAAACGTTGATAGGTGTGGTTTCCCCAGGTAAATACACTGCACAAGCAGGGTCGCAAGGCGTTGCTGGTGGCAAATCTATTGACAATTCTGAGAAAATCCGGTGGTGAATTCCCCCTGGTTCCAATCCTGCAACCTGAGTTGCGCCCACATCAAAGGTAAATCCCTGGCGTTTAAAGGTTGAAGCACAGCCTCCTGGTACGAGGGCTTGATCCAAAATTAAGACACTGTAACCTCTATGAGCTAATAATGCCCCAGCAGTCAGTCCACCTATGCCCGCACCGATAATAACGACATGAGAGTTACTTTTCTTAATAGAAATGCTGGACATTGATTAGTTTATTTAAAATTCTTAATACTTTTACTTATAATTTTACCTTATTGCGATTGCAGATGAAGCAATCGGTGAATTTTAGGGAAGACTGAGCTTACGTCCTTATTTTCCCTATTTTTCTGTGCTAATTATGAATGAGCAACCGAATTCAATGCCTCCCCTGCGCCGAAGTCTCACTTCACAAGAAACTTGGGGGTTTGGTTTTAGCGGTTTGCTTTTATGGTTAGGGACGGCTCCTGCTATACATGCTGCACTAGGCCCGCAGGCGCTCTGCGTCTGGTTGCCTGGAACCATCATTGGCATACTGCTCAACCTGCAAGTTAAGCGGTTAGGGACATATTTCCCAGAGGTCGCTGGAGGCACCCCAAACTATATGACCCGCTTGCTCCAGCGATTGCCAAACTTGGCTCGCTATGGGGCGATTGGCTACCTGCTCGGCTGGGTTTCTGTCCCGCCTATGGATGCGATTATTCTGACCGATTTAATCAAGGCGAATCTGACTCCACTGGGCATTACCTGTCCAGAGACTCTACTCAGAATCGGGTTTACAGTTCTGCCTTTTATCGTTGCCTTTAGTGGAACTCGCACGCTAGGCATTTTGCACTCTTTCTTTGTATTTCCGGCGATTGGGTTTCTTCTCACCTTTTGTCTCCAAGGCATTGGTTGGTTGAGTTTTGCCCCCACTAGCCCTGGGGTGCTGCCCGATCTGGGAGCAGGCATTTCCCTGATCGATTGGATGAAATGGTTCTTTATCGCCGTCTATGCGGTTTATGGTTGCGAGACGACATCTTCATTTGTGGGAGATAGCCTCCAACCCAGCGTTACCCTATGGTGTTTGCAGGTGACTGCTGGATTGATTCCGATCGTCTATCTCGGTGGATCATGGGTTTTAATGCGGTTAGCCACAGCCCCCGGATTAGGTGATAACGCCTATCTCAATCTAGTGGCAGCAGCCCAACCCTTCTGGGGCGCATTCGCCCCCGCTCTTGTCACCTTTCTAATTACGTCAGGATGTCTCCTTAGCTCTGCAACCGCTGTTTCTAACTGTCCCCGGATTTTGTATCAGTTAGCCAAAGATGGCTACTTACCGCCCGTATTTGCCGTGTTGTCTCGCCGGGGAGTGTTTGAACCCAGCTTAATTTTTACCCTGGGGCTGAGTCTAATTTGCTTGGGGTGGGGCGATGTAGAACGGGTTGTGATGGTGACGGGCACCGGCTATCTGACTTCGATGATGGCAATTCACTTAGGTGAGTGGGTCAGTCGGCGGCGACCAGCAGCCCGATGGCCCTGGTGGTCGCTGGGTTTCTTTGGCATTGAAGCGATTGTTTTGGTAGTGGGCGGATTGGCATGGGGCTGGCAGGACTTAGCCATTGGATTGCTCCTGCCTGGGCTGGTGAGCATAGCAGGCACTCAATTACCGCGCTTGAACGTCTCCCTGTTCCATCCCCATGGGTGGATGCAACGGTATCACCAGCAACCCCATACCAGCAAAACAGATTGGTTGGCATTTCAGGTGATGATCTTAATTGGCTTAGTGTGCAGTGCGGTGAGTATTGGCTGGTGGGTGAGGGCGGGTTTAGATCAGGTGGGTGTGGGGCAACATGTCGCGTTGTTTAGCATTTTGTTAGTGACGGTTGCCTTCGTGGGAGTGGCGATCGCCTGTTGGACTAGTCTGCCCCAAATTGCCGCCATTACTGAAGCCCGAGAACAGGTCGAACGCACACTGCTGGATTTGCAACAAGCCCAAACGCAACTCGTGCAGGCAGAAAAAATGTCAGCATTGGGTAATTTAGTTGCTGGGGTTGCTCACGAGATGAATAATCCTTTGGGTTTTATTTCTGCTACTCTCCAACAAGCTAAACCCACAATTGCTGATATTATTGAACACTTAAAACTATATCAAGAAAGTTTAATCAAACCGGGTGATGACATTAAAGACCACGCCGAAGAAATTGACTTGGATTATAGTTTAGAAGACTTGCCCCAAATGATTGATGGAATGGTGATGGCCTGCGAACGCCTGAAAAATGTCAGCACCAGTCTCCGCACTTTCTCCCGTGCAGATAAAGATTATAAAGTGCCTTTTAATATCCATAAAGGCATTGATAGCACAATTTTAATTCTCAAACATCGCTTGAAAGCAAATGAACAACGTCCAGCCATTGAAGTGATGGCTGAGTATGGTAACTTACCTGAAATCGAGTGTTTCTCTGGGCAATTAAATCAGGTATTTATGAATATTATGGCGAATGCTATTGACGCATTAGAAGAAGCAAATTCTGGGCGGAGTTTTCTAGAAATTAAGGATAATCCCAACCAGATTATAATTACAACCTCAGTGGCAGATGACAACGTAAAAATATCAATTGCTGATAATGGTAACGGAATAAGTGAAGGAGTTAAAGAAAAAATATTTGACCATTTATTTACTACAAAAGGAGTCGGTAAAGGTACGGGTTTAGGACTGGCGATCGCTCACTCTATTGTGGTAGAAAAACATAACGGTTCGCTGGTTGTGAATTCTACACTTGGTGAGGGAACTGAATTTGTCATTACCTTACCAATTCTGACTCAGACTCAGAATTAACTTGGTCGAGACTCTGAAATTATTTAGTCATTATCTCTTCTACTAAATCGACTTCATCAATGACCCGATCAGGTGTTAAGGGTGCAAAAAAAGATAAACGTAAATTGGCAAAGGTATTAAATTTGTAATTTGTAATTAAAAAAGTCACATTAAATCTGGGTTTGGAGGTTTGAATCTGGTGACGGATTTTAGAAAATTGGTATTACTGATATTTTATACAAGTTTACTATGCAATATTTCGGATTCTGGCAAAATAAAGAAAATACAAAAATTTTGGATGCAATATCGATATAAGAGCATAACTGTACGCTCTTACGTTTGAATGCTTAAGTCATCATCAGCAATATTTAAGTTACTGTCACCATAATTAAGCCTAATTCAGCCGAATCACTCACTGGTTCTGAATACAAAGTAAACAACTCACTCAAAACTTCTTTCTCTGCAATTTCTCCAAGGCTGGTAAATCGTTCTAGCTTGCTTTTACAATGACTGATTAAAGAGCATGAAGACAGTGAATTTGTCGTTTGGTCTAGTGCCTTTATTGGAGAAATTCCGTTAACTGAATTTCCCACACCACCAGGAGCAACGCTAGAACAAATTCAGCAAGAGTACGCACAGTTAACTCGTAAACGAGGCTATAACATTTTTGAACGCAAAGGAAATACTAGGGTATATCAACAGCAGTTTGTCAGTTAGTTGATACCATCCTGCGAGATGAAATGCAAATATTTCTAGTATCGGTGAGAGCAGATTCTAACTTTTTGTAAAGATTGCATAGCAAAGTACGTAAAGTTATCTGCTTGATGCAGAGAAATTAATAGAGGTTTCCTTTAAAGATGAAATTATATGTCAGTATCAGCTTCTTTAGACCTGTCTAAAACTTTCTTCCTCAACAGCTTATTAGAAGCTAATCAGACAATTTATTTAGATTTCGACGGCAATATCACCTCTGATACTTTGTGGAACACAAGTGAACGTCCGGCTAACATTATCACCCCTGCCTTCGACTTCGACGGCAATACAGCATCCTTTAGCTCGGTTGAACTTGAAAGAATTCAGTATATCTGGCAGCGCGTCGCTGAGGATTTCAGCTCGTTTAATGTTAATGTCACAACGCAGGCTCCAGCAGATATTAACGATCTGATTAAGAGTGGCAGTAATGATACTCGCTGGGGGGTGCGTGTTGCGATCGGCGGTAGCAGTTACGATTGGTATGGTAAAGGAGCCGAAGGAGTCGCCAAACTTGGTTCTTTCAACTGGAATAGTGATACTCCTGCCTTTGTTTTTGCTAAAAATGCGTTCGGTGATGAGAAGTATACGGCTGAGACTATCTCTCATGAAGTAGGTCATACGCTGGGACTCGATCATGATGGACGAATAACTCCCGCTGAAGAATACTACGAAGGACATGGTAGTGGAGAGACTGGCTGGGCACCGATCATGGGAGTACCAGGGTATTACCAGGAGCTAACCCAGTGGAGTAAAGGCGAGTATGCTTCTGCTAACAATACTGAGGATGATTTGCAAATTATTACGACCCAAAATGGGTTCACCTACCGAGCTGATGATTGTGGTGATACAATTGCGACAGCAAAGCCACTAACCATTTCTAGTACGTCTATCAGTGGTAGTGGCATCATTGAGCGCAATACAGACCTAGATTTTTATAGTTTTGTCACAGGTACTGGTCAGATTAGCTTGACAGTGAATCCTTTTAGTCCAGGGCCAAACTTAGACATTTTGGCAGAGCTATATAATTCTGCTGGTACCTTAATTGCATCGTCTAACCCAACAGATTTACTATCTGCAAGTATTACAACAAATGTCGTTGCTGGAAATTATTACCTCAAAATTGATGGTATAGGAAAAGAAGATCCTCTTGCAACTGGCTACACGGATTATGGCAGTTTGGGGCAGTACTTTATCAGTGGTACTCTAAACTTTCCTAATATCCAGCGATGGGCAACAGGCCAAGGCGGGTTTTGGGATACTCAAAAATGGCTAGTCGGCGATTTTAACGCAGACGGGAAAGATGATTTAGTCAACGTCTTCAATGATGGGGGTCTAGCCAGTATCGATACTCACTTATCTAATGGTGGGAGTTTTGATAGCCAGCGATGGGCAACAGGCCAAGGCGGGTTTTGGGATACTCAAAAATGGCTAGTCGGCGATTTTAACGCAGACGGGAAAGATGATTTAGTCAACGTCTTCAATGATGGGGGTCTAGCCAGTATCGATACTCACTTATCTAATGGTGGGAGTTTTGATAGCCAGCGATGGGCAACAGGCCAAGGCGGGTTTTGGGATACTCAAAAATGGCTAGTCGGCGATTTTAACGCAGACGGGAAAGATGATTTAGTCAACGTCTTCAATGATGGGGGTCTAGCCAGTATCGATACTCACTTATCTAATGGTGGGAGTTTTGATAGCCAGCGATGGGCAACAGGCCAAGGCGGGTTTTGGGATACTCAAAAATGGCTAGTCGGCGATTTTAACGCAGACGGGAAAGATGATTTAGTCAACGTCTTCAATGATGGGGGTCTAGCCAGTATCGATACTCACTTATCTAATGGTGGGAGTTTTGATAGCCAGCGATGGGCAACAGGCCAAGGCGGGTTTTGGGATACTCAAAAATGGCTAGTCGGCGATTTTAACGCAGACGGGAAAGATGATTTAGTCAACGTCTTCAATGATGGGGGTCTAGCCAGTATCGATACTCACTTATCTAATGGTGGGAGTTTTGATAGCCAGCGATGGGCAACAGGCCAAGGCGGGTTTTGGGATACTCAAAAATGGCTAGTCGGCGATTTTAACGCAGACGGGAAAGATGATTTAGTCAACGTCTTCAATGATGGGGGTCTAGCCAGTATCGATACTTATATTTGGTATTGAGCCAAGAGAGGCATAAAAATCTGTAATCTAATCCAAACATGGGAAGTTTTGTGGTCACTCTCAGACGATTGGCTTTTTTCTATTCCTCCAAAAGCGGTATCGTACACTACTATTTTTTAGCGATCGCTACGCTTGCCGAACGCGAGTGCGTCTCGTAGAGAAGGCATCGCAGAAGTTTTCGGTCTACTGAATGTAAGGTTGAACGAACTTTCGCTTAGTAGAATCAATCTCGTTGCTTGAGTAAGGATGATAAGCTTTTATAGCTGTTGCCAGAAAACCTCCTAAAAAGAAAAAACCCGCCGTAGCGGGTTACACAACAAAACTATGAACAATGAAAACTTGATTTAGCTGGAATACCTCATTTCAGCTTCTAGTTGACGGATTAACTGTTCGTCGCCTTTTGCTCTAGCTATTTCCAAGCGATGCTCTAGGCTTTTTTGAATATTCGCTCTGTGAGTTTCTCGTGATTTGCTCAAACTTTGTAGTCTATTTTGACTCATAGTGATTACCTGCTTTAGTTTTTCAATTTATGTCTTGTATTCCTAACATAACACATATTTTGTAGCTGTTGCTACAGAAAATATATTTTTTATATAATTTGACTAAAATATGTCTAATAACCAGATAGATCGACAACCCCTTGTGACTTTACTGAGCGATTTCGGCGATCGCGATGTTTATGTAGGGATAATGAAAGGAGTCATAGCCCAAATTAACCCCAGACTGACGGTAGTAGACTTAACGCACCAAATTCCGCCGCAAGACATCGCCGCAGCTAGGTTTAGCCTGATGAATGCTTATGCCCATTTCCCCGTTGGGACAGTGCATCTGGCAGTAGTAGATCCAGGTGTGGGAAGCAAGCGACGAGCGATCGCAGTAGAATTTGCTCAAGGGTTTTTGGTCGGCCCAGATAATGGTATATTCAGCGGGGTACTCAGTCAAAGTCTGGCGATGTCTACGACGGGCTACGCCTACGCAGCCGTCGAACTTACAAATCTTAATTATTGGCGCACTCCTCAACCAAGCAAGACTTTTCACGGTAGGGATATTTTTGCACCAGTAGCAGCTAATCTTGCTAGTGGTGTCCCCCTCAAACAGCTAGGGCAAGAAATCGATTTAGTAAGTTTGGTAAACCTGGATATAGGCAACTGCAAGCAGACAACCACTGGTGTAGTGGGTTGCATTCAATATATTGACCACTTTGGCAACTTAGTGAGTAACATTCCAGCCAGTTACGTGCAAGGCAAAAGTTGGTATGTGCAAGTTGCAGGATTGAGTGTACCAGGCTGTGAAACTTACAGTGAGGTGAAAGTGGGAGAGATAATAGCTTTAGTTGGCAGTCACGGTTGGGTAGAAATTGCCATTAATTGCGGACATGCTCACTCACAATTACAGATTAATTTACAAGATCCGCTAGAAGTCTTGTTTTTTTCAGAAAATCAGACCAGTGAATCTTGCTAAAGTTAACGTGAGTTCGACGGGTTGAAAAAAGCCCAAAAAAAAGCTGAGACTAGAATT
>NZ_JAVRCK010000128.1:0-19396 GCF_034530815.1 Nostoc sp. DedSLP03 | reverse complement strand
CATCCAGTTCAAACACTCATTAACGGAGATAAAAGGTGGATTCATCCAGTTCAAACACTCATTAACGGAGATAAAAGGTGGATTCATCCAGTTCAAATACTCGTTAACGGAGATAAAAGGTGGATTCATCCAGTTCAAAGACTCATTAACGGAGATAAAAGGTGGATTCATCCAGTTCAAACACTCATTAACGGAGATAAAAGGCTCATTAATGGGGTTCAGAGGTTCGCGCGTGATGTGCTACTTCTTCCACTCCCTCTTTCTCTCACGATTTTTTTATGAGGCGAGTCTCCTTCTGGGTGCATCAAGAACAACTTCCGCGACTGAAAAATCACGTTTAATTTTCAAGCTGTTGAGATAAGCGATCGGATCGTCGGCGTTAAAGGGAGTACCATCGAACAGTTTGATCGGTTGGCGAATATAGCTAATATCCAAACCTAATTCTCGTGCGGCGGTACTGAAAACACGCACGCGACACACCCGTTCAACAACTTCTACCCAATTTCTGGGGAAAGGAGTATCACCCCAACGCGCCAATTGACTCATAATCCAAATTTGTTCGGTGCGACTGGGGCGATTAATGGCAGACTCAGAATAAAACTGGTGATGGGCATAATCCCGCAACGGATGGTCTAAGTCACAACTGAGACTATCTGGATCTTCGAGTTGAATGTATTCTAAATCAGTGCTGACGTAATCTCGCCCTGCTAAAATTCGCCGAATTTCTTGGGTATTTTCGGGATTTGCACAATACTGACAAGCTTCTAACAAAGCTTTAGTCAAAGCAATATGCGTATTTGGATAATTTTCTGCCCAATCTTCCCGCACACCAAGAACTTTACCGGGGTGTCCCAGCCAAACTTCTAAGTCGGTAGCGATGGTAAAACCGACACCTTCCACAGCCGCGCGGTAGTTCCAAGGTTCACCTACACAGTAACCATCAATGCTTCCAGCTTTTAAGTCAGCTACCATCTGCGCTGGGGGAATGGTCTTCATATCCACATCGCGATCGGGGTCAATTCCACCAGACGCTAGCCAGTAACGCAACAGCAAGTTGTGCATAGAAGCGGGATGCACTACCCCCATTGTATGCCGTTGTTCGTGGGTGAGAATCAGATGATTTCTGAAGTCTGATAAGGTTTGCACGCCTTGGTCGTAAAAGCGTTTTGCCAAGGTGATGGCGTTACCGTTGCGAGTCATGGTGAGGGCGGTGACAACGGGTAGAGGTTGGTTATTATGTCCTCCCAAAGAAAGCCACATCGGCATCCCTGAAGGCATTTGAGCCGCATCTAAATAACCGCCACTGATGCCATCTTCTATACCTCGCCAGCTACTTTCCCGCACCAAGTTAACTTCATCTAAACCATGCTTGACAAAGAAGCCTTTTTCTTTAGCAACTGCTAAGGGGGCGCAAGCTGTCAGAGGTAAAAAGCCAATTTCTAGGTTAACTTTTTCCAATCCATGACGGGCAATGTCGGCAGTTTTCCGCGCCCGAATTTTCTTGATGCGCTTTTGCTGATTGAGGAAGTAAATCATCTCACTCCGCAAACTGTAGTAGCTGGGATGTTCTACTACTTCCATCCGCTTGCGGGGTCTGGGAATATCCACTTCTAAAATGTCACCAATTTTAGATTCGGGACCGTTGGTTAACATCACAATTCTGTCAGATAACAGCACCGCTTCATCGACATCATGTGTCACCATCACGGCGGTAACTTCATTTTCTTCGCAGATTTGCATAAGTTGTTCTTGCAAATTGCCGCGTGTGAGTGCATCTAATGCACCAAATGGTTCATCTAGCAAGAGTAGTTTAGGACGAATTGCTAAAGCGCGGGCGATCGCAACTCGCTGTTTTTGTCCGCCAGATAACATTCCCGGTTGTTTATCAGCATGGGGACGCAAACCCACCATATTTATATGTTTTTCGACAATGGCTTGGCGTTCGGCTGCGGGTGAACCTTTCATTACTGAGTCCACAGCGAGAGCAATATTTTCTCTTACTGTCCGCCAAGGTAATAGCGAATAATTTTGGAACACCACCATTCTGTCTGGGCCGGGTTTGGTGATTCTTTGTCCTTCGAGAGTGACAATACCTTCAGTTGGCAAATCCAAACCCGCAATCATATTTAATAGTGTGGATTTACCGCAACCGGAGTGACCAATCAAAGAAATGAATTCTCCTTTTTTAATTTGGAGATCGATTCCTTTGAGGGCAATATATTTGCCACCACCAGTTAATTCAAAAACTTTTTCAATTTGATCGACAGCTACAAACATACTCATTTGTCCTTTGTCATTTGTCATTTGTCATTTGTCTTTCGTCATTAGTCTTTTGTCCTTGGTATGTGGTCATTAGTCCTTAGTTTTTTACAAATGACCAATGACTAATGACTAATGACTCATAACTATTTTTGCTCTGCTGGTAAAATCTTGTTTTGCAGCCAGCCCATTGCTTTATCTAGGAGCAAACCAACAACACCGATGTAAACTAGAGCTAAAATTACTTCGCTGACGTTGTTATTTTGATAGGCATCCCAGATAAAAAAGCCGATGCCGACAATACCGGACATGACGATTTCGGCGGCGATAATCGCTAACCAAGCTAAACCGATCGCAATTCTCAACCCGGTAAAGATGTAGGGTAATGCCGCAGGAATCAAAATATTAGTGAAATATTCTTTGCGGCTAAGTTGCAGAACTTTGGCAACGTTGTTGTAATCTTGGGGAATTTGGGTAACGCCAACAGCAGTATTAATTAAGATGGGCCAAATGGCGGTGATGAAAATTACGAATAAGGCGGCTGGTTCGTTTTGTCGTAAAGCTGCTAAAGAAATCGGAACCCAAGCTAGAGGTGGTACAGTCCGCAGTAATTGAAAGATGGGGTCTAAAGCTTTGGACATGGTTTTATTAACCCCAATCAAAATGCCTAAACCAATACCAACAATCGCAGCTAGGGTATAACTGATAGCAACTCGTTGCAGGCTAGCAAGAATCTGCCAAAATAGACCTTTGTCAATACCACCTCGGTCATAAAATGGCCAGAAAATCAGAACCCAAGTGTCTTGAATAACTTGTATTGGCCCTGGTAATGTGGCTCCCGGAATCCAAGCGAAAAGTTGCCAAATAATCAGGAAGATGGCGATCGCGATCGTTGGTGGTATTAGATCGGGAAATTGCTTTTTCAGGCTGGATATAAAACTATTATTAAATCTAGGGCTTGCAGGGCGTTTTTGGGCGAGTGTCATGATGCTGTATTCTCCTGAAATTTTGTTTTTTATTTGTCCTTTGTCATTTGTCCTTTGTCCTTTGTCAGTTACCAATGACCAATGACTAATGACCAATGACCAATGACCAATGACTAAACACTGACTTTTTTGATTTTCAAATTCTTCAAATATTCTTCTGGCTTTTCGGGGTCAAATTTGATGCCATCAAAAAACTCTTCTACACCACGGGATGTATTTGTGGGAATATCAGCAGCGGCAATTCCAGCTTCTTTGGCAGCTTCTTTCCAAATATCTTCGCGGTTGACTTTGTTGATAAGTTCTCTAGCCTTAGCAGCATTGTTGGCAATGTAATCTTTTGGCAAGAATCCCCAACGAACGTTTTCAGTGATGAACCATAAATCGTGACTCTTGTATGGATAGGAAACATTACCTTTTTCATCTTTCCAGTAGTAAGCAGCCATTGATTTATCATCAATTTTGCGACCATCGCCCATGTCATATTTGCCTTGGTATGGATCGGCTAGTATTTCAGGTGAAGAAAGATTGAAATAATTTCGTCCAGCGAGAATTTGAGCCGCTTCTTTGCGGTTATCAAAATTATCTAACCACTGTTGGGCTTCCATAATTCCTTTTAAAATTGCTTTGGTAGCCTTGGGATTTTTATCAACCCAGTCGCCTCTCATGGCAACATATTCTTCAGGATGATTTTTCCAAATTTCTGCGGTTAATGCTGCTACATAGCCAATTTTTTCTTGAACCAGGCGATAAGGCCAGGGGTCGCCTGTACTAAAGGCATCCATTGTTCCTGTTTTCATGTTGGCCACAGTTTGCGCTGCTGGTACTGTGAGCAATTTGACATCTGCATCTGGATCTAAGCCACCTGCTGCTAACCAGTAGCGAATCCATAAATCTTGGTTGACATGAGGAAAGGTAAATGCAGCTGTGAAGGGTGTTGAAGATTTTAATTCCTTAAGCAAAGACTTAGCGCTGGCGAGTTGTAAACTAATACCTTTGCCTTGGTGCTTGTTTGCGATCGCAATTCCATTTCCATGCGTAATTAATTGACATAATACATACATGGGAATTTTTTGATTACCCTTAGTAATTAAACCTTCTGTAATTAAATGTGGCATTGGCATCTGCCATTGACCGCCATCTATACCACCACCAGCAGAACCAATTTCTACGTTGTCTCTAGCCGCACCCCAAGAAGCTTGTTTGGAAAGGTCAACATTAGTCATCCCATACTTGGCAAAAAAGCCTTTTTCTTTCGCAATAATTAAAGGAGCTGCTTCTACAATGGGAATATATCCTAACTTAACTGTAGTAGTTTCTGGTGTTTGTTCGGGGCTAATATTAGCAACCGTTTGAGCAGTTGGCTGTGCTTGAGAGCTTCCACCAGTCAGGTTTTCAGGAGGATTACCCAAACAGCCTTTGAGTAATACAGCACTTGCAGATACTCCGGCTGTGAAGATGAATTTGCGGCGAGAAATTTGATTAAAAAATTCTGTCATAAATATCTCCTGAAAACGTAAATGTTATTTTTTATAGCTATGACAATTTAGGCAAAAAACCTTGTGTTTCTTGCGTTATTAATGATTTATCAAGCTATATTTGACCAAGCGATCGCAGCCACTTCATAAATGAAATAGCTATCTATATAAGAACTCGGTTAAATTATTGGCTCTGCTTTTCTAGTGTGATGCAGAGGTGTCATTCACCTTGTTGAAATCAGTTTACAGCCTTTGAAGCCGAAATTGTTAACTTGGAGTGGAGATTATTAAATAAATATTAGATTGGATGTATAAGGAAAAGTTTATCTATTTTAGTTAACTATAGGAATAATTTTTAATATATCAACTATTATTTATGAAGACTATTATGTTTACCTTATGATTTACTGTCTCGGTTTATTGTCTAAACTTAATTTTAGTCGTAAATGCATCATATATAAGTTTTCACTTATAACAACCATTATGTTGAGACTATGATTTATCTAGCAATACTATTTGATTGGGAAACACCGAGAAGCTCAGATCCCCGACTTCTTCAAGAAGCCGGGGATCTTTTTGTTCGTAACTCCTATACGGATTGTTATGTCATTTCCAGATAATTAGTTAGTTATGATTGTCTCAACTAAGTAAACAATTGTGAGTATTTTAAGTAGTGTATTCGGCGTTAATCTTCACGTAGTCATAACTCAAATCACAACCCCAAGCTTTACCTACACCATAACCATTGCCAACATTAACGGAGATTAAGACTGTATCTTCTTGAAGATAAGCACCCACCGATGCTTTTTTCAAATAAGCACTTGCTGCTGCACGGTCAAATTGTAGAGGTTGTCCATTTTCTAACATTAAGAAATTCCCTAGCTTAATTTGCAGGTTTTCTTGCTCAAATGGTACACCTGCACGTCCAGCGGCGGCGGCGATACGTCCCCAATTTGGATCGCGACCAAAGATTGCAGATTTAACTAAGGATGAACCAGCGATGGTTTTGGCTATTTGTCGGGCTGAAAGTTCATTCTGCGCCCCTGTCACTTCTACTTCAATGAGACAGGTTGCGCCTTCACCATCACGAGCGATCGCTTTGGCTAAATGCTGACAAACTGCTGTTAACATCGCCTCTAATTTCTCTGCTTCTGCGCCCCATTCTATAATTGCTGGGGTGCGGGATTGACCGTTTGCCAAGGCAATTAAGCTGTCGTTGGTGCTGGTGTCACCATCCACAGTGATGGAATTAAAGCTTCTATCAGCTGCCCTGGCTAACATCTGCTGCCAAAGATGAGGCGAAACCACGGCATCACAAGTCACAAATGCCAGCATGGTTGCCATATTGGGGTGAATCATGCCGGAACCTTTGGCAATGCCGCCAATTCTTACCGGGCGGTCGCCTATAGTTGTCTGTAGAGCAATGGATTTTGTTACCAAGTCTGTGGTGATAATCGCACCGGCGGCGGCATCTGAGCCTGTTTCTGATAGTGCTGCTACTACCTTGGGAATCCCACTTCGCAAAGCATCCATCTTAATTCTTTGACCAATCACACCAGTGGAAGCCAATAACACAGATTCAGACGAGATGTTCAGGGCTTGGGCTACTGCTAGAGCAGATTCTAGGGTATCAAGGTTGCCTTGAGTTCCTGTCGCGGCGTTTGCTTGTCCAGCGTTGCAGAGGATGGCACGAGCGCTTTGTTTGGCTTGCAAGCGTTGGCGACAATATTCTACGCAAGCAGCTTTCACTTGGCTGGTGGTAAATACACCAGCTGCGATCGCTTCTACTTCTGAGAATATCAAAGCTAAATCTGCCAACCCCGAAGGTTTCAACCCTGCGGTAATTCCCGCCGCCTGATACCCCCTTGGTGCTGTGATACCACCTGTGATTTTTTGCCAATCTGCCATCATTCTTCCTTTACAACTATCAGGTTAGATAGGTCAGTATGTACTTTACAAAAGTGCCTTGGAAAAGTTCCCAGTGCTGAGTTAGGAGTTAAGAGTTATTAGTTTTTCCCTACTTCCCATTCCCCAGTCCCTTTTATTTGCTGATGGCAATAATAATGCACCAGTTGGCGATTGGCATAATTGTTTTTACCTTTCTTATGACGAAAAACTAAAACAAAAAAGGAGAGTTACTTGGATTGCTCTGTAGATCGTTAGGATACATCTACCTACTAATCTCTCTAATTTACTTTTTAAGGATTAATACTTAATTTATTGAGACTATTTCTAAAAATTTTGAAGTTTATCCGTAAATACCACGAAAATAAAATAAAAAAGAGAGCTACTTAAGCAGCTCTCCAGATCATCAGGGTGCATCTACTTACCACAGCATATCATTTTACGTATGAGGGTTGTCACCAGTCTTTATATGAAGATTGTGTGAAGCAAGACCGGGAAAATACTTAGTTGGAGAATTGGGAATTGGGCATTGGGTATGGGGAAAGGGAAAGGGGTAAGGGGAAAAGGGTAAGGGAAAAAGGGGAAAGATTAAATTTATTCCTTTTCCCTTTAACCTTTAACCTTTTCCCCTGCCCCTATGCCCCTCTGCCCCTCCTACTTCCTCACCCAGCAAAGCTAGCTTGACCGATACTCTAGGCGTTCAGTTTTTTCTCGACCAATTCGTTGGTCAGCTTAGGATCGGCACGTTTGTCTGTCTTTTTCAGAACTTGTCCGACAAAGAAGCCTTTGAGGTTGGTGTTACCGTTGCGATACTTTTCTAGTTCTTTGGGATTTGCGGCTATGACTTCATCAACAATGGGTTCTAGTACACTAGGATCGGTGATTAACTCAAGACCTGCAAAGGCTTTCTCAGGAGAAATACCACTAAGCAAATCTGGCAACTTTTGTTTAGCTTGAGCATTGCTAATTTTGCCCGTTTCAATGCGAGTGATGATATCTGCTAAATTGGTGGGAGTCAGGGCGATTTGAGTAATAGTGAGTTTTTGCTTATTCAGGTGGGCGGCAATATCTTGAGTAATCCAGTTGGCAGCAGCTTTGGGATTTGCTCCAGATGCGATCGCAGTTTCAAAATATTCGGCGATTGAACGATCTTCTGTTAACACTCGTGCATCGTAAGCGGAAAGCCCCAATTCGCTTTCATAATGATGGCGTTTTTTAGCTGGTAATTCTGGTAGTTCGCTACGCCATTGCTCTAATTGTGCATTTGACACCTCAATTGGTGCTAAATCTGGTTCGGGGAAGTAGCGGTAATCGCTAGAACCTTCTTTCACCCGCATACTACTTGTACATTGAGCGCCTTCTTGCCACAACCGAGTTTCTTGGATGATGCGATCGCCTGCTTCGATTGCGGCGATTTGGCGTTCAATTTCGTAGTCAATCGCCCGTTGAATGGCGCTGAAGGAGTTCATGTTTTTAATTTCTACCTTAGTGCCAAACTCCTTTTGTCCCACTGGACGCACGGAAATGTTAACATCGCACCGCAGAGATCCTTGTTCCATATTGCCGTCACTCACGCCGAGATACCGGACAATCCGACGCAATTCTTCGGCATATTCAGCCGCTTCTTGTCCAGAACGCAGATCGGGTTCGGAAACAATTTCTACTAATGGGATACCTGCGCGATTGTAGTCTACTAAAGAATAGGAAGAACCAGAAAGGCGATCGCTACCAGCGTGTACCAATTTTCCCGCATCTTCCTCCATGTGCAGACGTGTGATACCAATGCGTTTGCGAATCGGATTACCCTCAGCATCCACCAACTCAATTTCTAACCAACCATGTTCTGCGATCGGTAGATCGTATTGAGAAATTTGGTAATTTTTCGGTAAATCTGGATAAAAATACTGCTTACGGTCAAATTTGCTATATTTAGCGATTTGACAATTTAGTGCCAAACCAGCTTTGACGGCGTATTCTAATACTTTTTGATTGAGTACAGGTAAGACTCCAGGTAAACCCATACAAACCGGGTCAATGTTAGTATTGGGGTCAGAGCCGAATGCCGTAGAGCTATTAGAGAAAATCTTGGTATTGGTACTCAGTTGACAATGGGTTTCTAAACCAATAATCGCTTCATACTCAGTTTTTACGGTCGTAGCAGTGGTCATAATATCAATAATTTGGGCATAATCCTTGTAGTGGTACTATTGTAGCGGCGTATTGAGTTGCTCTGAAGGCGGTTATTTGGGTGAGCAATGCTTACCTTTTGAGCTTAAAAAGGGAGATGCACATCTAAAGTGAAGAAAATCTTAATCATTGGTTCTGGAGGTGCTGGTAAATCTACCCTAGCCCGCGAATTGGGAACCATCTTAAGTTTAGAAGTGATTCACTTGGATGCTTGGTACTGGAGTTCTGGTTAGGTTGAGACTCTAAAAACTGAATGGCAAAGCATAATCCAAAACCTAACCCTACGAAAATCTTGGATTATGGATGGTAATTATGGCGGTACTCTCGACGTTCGTTTGTCGGTTGCAGACACGGTAATTTTTTTGGATTTTCCTCGGCTTTTATGTTTATCGCGAGCAATTAAACGTCACTTCATGTATGCTGGACAATCCAGACCTGATATAGCATCAAATTGTCCTGAAAGATTGAATTGGAAATTTCTCAAATATATCTGGTCATACCCAATTACTCGTCGTCCTGGAATTTTAGAAAAACTTAGTCAGGTAACACCAAACCAGCAAGTTATTATTCTCTGCAAACTACTAGAAGTCAGAGAGTTTTTGCAAAAGATTTCTCAATATTAAAATTTACTCAATTAATTTGTATTAAAATTATCTGAAAAATAGGTAAAGTAAATATTATTACTTATGTGCTAACCAATTACAGCAATCAAGGTTAAATTACGATAAAAAAGTACTAAATTAGTAAATTCAGTTAGGGAGCAACTAAGATTATGATCGATGTCAAAACCGCAGTAAATGCTGCCTATGAATACATAAAATCCATACAAGACATGATGGGTTCTTCATTAGGAGATTTGAGACTTGAAGAAGTTGAACTTTCTGAGGATAAAAGCTTCTGGTTGATTACTTTAGGGTTTGACATTCCTAAAAAACCTCCTAAAAGCCGATTGGACGACTTAATTCCTACTTCTCTTGCTTCTACCCCTATCTTGTATGAACGAGAATATAAACTTTTTAAGATAAATTCTCAAACTGGCGAAGTAGAGGCAATGAAAATTAGACAAGTATGAAAGATGTGATTAATTCCATAATTCGTCGTTATCACTAAAAAGGAATTTTAATTGATACAAATATCCTACTTCTCTACTTTGTTGGGACGGTCAATCGAGAAAGAATAACCCGATTTAATCGAACGCAGCAATTTATACCAGAAGATTATGATCTTTTGCTAAGAATCATTGTCAGATTTCGGAAACTTGTAACAACCCCAAATATTTTGACTGAAGTCTCTAACTTTGTCGATAAACTTGTTGAACCTGAACGTTCTCAGTGCTTTGAAATATTTGCTCAATTTACTAAAAATGTTGCTCTTTTGGATGAATACTACATCAAGAGTTTAAATGCTGTTAATACTGAAAAATTTATCAAATTCGGACTTACTGACAGTGGAATCCTAACTTTATCTAAAGGGAAGTATCTTGTACTAACTGATGACTTCAAGCTAGCAAGTTATCTTCAGAGTGTAGAAGTTGACGTGATTAACTTTAACAATATTCGTATCTTTAACTGGAAGTAAAAATATGAAATTATTTTGAAAGGTTAATTTCTATAATTTATATATACAAATTAAAAAACGTCTGGGAGTGTTGCCGTGTTTCCACCCCAAACGTTTTTTATTCTTAACTTGCTCCTCACACACAAATAAACAATATCACTACTTTTATCAAATGGCAAGTATATTGAGTGACATTTTTAAAACTGCACGGGCAATCCAATTTCTGACAAATTAAAAAGCGCTTGGGAGTGTTGCCGTGTTTCCACCCCATGCGCTTTTTATCTTTAACTTGCTCCTCACACACGATTAGATAATATCATTGCTTCAATTATAAAGAAAGTATTTAGTGTGACACTTTGTAAACCGCACACTAAATAAGCAATGATTTAGTGTAAAAAGTGACGTACACCAGTTAGAACCATCAGCAAGCCTAGTTCGTTAGCAGCAATGATAGAATCTTTATCGCGCAAACTTCCCCCTGGTTGGACAATGGCTGTAATTCCTGCGGCTGCGGCTGTTTTAACTGAATCATCAAAGGGGAAAAATCCATCGCTGGCCAGAGTTGCACCTTTGGCTTTTTCCCCGGCTTGTTCTAGAGCTATTTTAACTGAGCCAACGCGGTTCATTTGACCAGCACCTACTCCTAATGTAGTGCGATCGCTTGTGACAACGATGGCATTTGACTTAACGTGTTTGCAAACTTTCCACGCAAACAGCAATTCCGCTAATTCGCTGTCGGTGGGTTGACGTTCGGTGACTACTTGCCATTGACTGGTGTCAGCAATTATATCATCGCTAGTTTGGACAAGGAAACCACCTGCGATCGCTTTCACTGTATCTTTAGGGCCACTGCTCAAATCAGCTAGAGTCAAAACCCGCACGTTAGATTTTTTGGCAAGGATTTCTTGAGCTTCGGCTTCACAACTTGGTGCAACCACACACTCTAAAAATGTTTTGGTTAACTCGCTAGCTGTCGCCGCATCTATCGGACGATTGAGTGCAACAATCCCACCAAAGGCAGAAGTAGAATCGGCATTGAAAGCTTTTTGATACGCTTCAGAAATAGTATTTCCCAATGCCGTACCACAGGGATTTGTATGTTTAATAATCGTTGCTGCTGGGCTATCAGTGAATTCAGCAATAATTCGGCGTGCAGCTTCTAAATCAACTAAGTTATTGTAACTAAGTTCTTTGCCTTGCAGTTTCGTTGCGGCTGTCCATCCTGTTGGAGTAGTACCAGTTTGATACCAAGTGGCGGGTTGATGAGGGTTCTCACCGTAACGCAGAGATTGTAATTGTGTGCCACTGAGGTTGTAGTTTTGCGTGCCTGCGAGGTAAGATGCGATCGCGCGATCGTAACTAGCAGTGTGCGAAAATCCTTTTAAAGCAGCCTTTTGCCGAAACTCTAGGGAAGCTACGCCGTTATTTTGGCGCAATTCCTGTAAATACTCGTCATACTGTGCCGGATCGCATAATACAGCGAGATGGGCAAAGTTTTTTGATGATGCCCGTAGCATTGCTGGCCCACCGATATCGATTTGTTCAACAGCTTGGGCTAATGTTACCCCTGGTTTAGCGATCGTTTCCTCAAAAGGATATAGATTCACCACCACTAAATCAATCGGGCGAATTTGGTTATTTTCTAAATCTGTAATATCTTGGGGAACATCTCGCCGCGCCAAAATCCCGCCGTGAATTCTGGGATGTAGGGTTTTGACTCGACCACCTAAAATTTCTGGCGAACCTGTGTAATCAGCAACCTTAGTAACTGGGAGTCCAGCATCTTTGAGTGCTTGGGCTGTTCCCCCACTGCTGATTAAATCAAAGTCGAATTCTTCAACCAAGCTACGGGCTAGGTCAATTAAACCAGTTTTATTAGATACACTCAGCAGGGCTAGACGCGCCATTGATCGATTCCTTAAAAGTAGGCTAGAAGCGAAGGATCTCAAGTTTTGCATAAGCCTTGGTTCACTTCAAGACCATGAGGAATAATATTGACTCGTGTAATTTATCTGCTTACATCCCCCACAGTTAGCACTGTCGAAAATGCTGGAAATAAGGGCTAAGTGGGCTTAGTCTCTAATATTTGCGATCGCCTAAACTAAAAGTAAGCATCTTTTTCCACATAGCACCTATGGTTCAGTCTTCTAATCAACGCCTCACCCTAGAAGAATTTCTCGCACTTCCCGAAGGAGATATTACATACGAGTTTGTTAATGGTGAAGCTGTACCTAAATATAAAGATAATGAGATGTCACCAAAATTTTTTCATGGCTCGACTACTGGTGCTTTATTTATACTACTGTCTACATGGGCACAAGCAAAAGGTCGAGTTGTGATTGAATGGGCAATTAAACTAACACGAAATCAACAAGATTGGATGCCTGTGGCCGATCTGACCTATATTTCTTATAACCGTCTTCCTGCTGATTGGCTATTAGACGAAGCTTGTCCTGTCGCACCTGAATTAGTCATCGAAATCATTTCACCTGGTCAAACTTTTGGTGAAATTGCCGAAAAATCGACTGATTATCTGAAAGCTGGTGTTTCTCGTGTTTGGGTGGTTGATACAAAAGCTAGAACTGTAACTGTATTTGCGCCATCTTCCTTACCGATTACTTATCGATTTCATCAAATAATTACTGATGATTTACTACCAGAATTGGAAATTACCCCTCACGCAATCTTTCAACAAGCTGGATTAAACCCCTAAAATTTCATTATGAATCAACAGTTTTTAGCGATCGCTATTTTATGGCATCCAGCGAATTGAATCTTCTCAATACCATCTTGCTTGAAGATGAAGCAGATCACAAATAGTTAACCTCAGCTTAGGAATTTTAGCGCAAAGTCAAATTCTTCAACCAAGCTCAGGGCTAGGTCAATTAAACTGACTTTTCACCGATGTATCAAAGGTACAAGTCCATGCAACAAAGGTACAGGTCGATGCATCAAAGGTGCAGGTCGATGCAATAAAGGTGCAGGTTAAAATACTTGTGTGTACACCGTAGCTCCTGCGAGGAGAGGGAAAATTTTATGCCTACAATCCCAAAAAATTAATCCCACCAAAAAAACAAGTTCTCACTTGACTGGAGACTCTCAGCTAACCGCTCCACTGAACCACAGCCTTGGTCTACAATATCAGAACAAAAATCATACATGCGATCGGCAAGTCTTTTAGGATCTTCAACGGGGGTGAGGAAACGACCCTCAAGAGTATCATGAGCAACTAGGGTCAAAATAAAAGGTTGCACTGCTTCAAGTTCTTGTAGCCATTCCACAACATAACCAGGGCCAATACCGTAATTACAACCATTTGTTTGATGTAGGGCAATCACATCATATTTATCTGTGGTTGGCAAAATACAAAGTTGTTTCGGCCCTTCCGCGTCGTGGTAATGGTCTGGCTCGTAGACAAAGCAACCCCGTTGTAAAAACTGTTGTTGTAAATCTTCGGTTTTGATTTCGCTGCGGCGTTTGCTGTTCACATGAACTTTAAACCACCCGGAAATATCATCATAGGGTACTGGCTGACTACCACAAATTTCACCTAAATCTGCAACTGCTTTTTGATATTCAGGGTTTTGGGCAGCTTGAGAAAAGTCTGGACGCGTTAGTTCTATTCCCCAGCGTTTATCGTCGTCGCTGTTGTTTTCTTCATCATCTTCATCTTGTTCATCCCATCGTCGTTTTTCGACACCATATTGAACCAGCATCTCTATGACATGATGATGATTAAATAAATCTGCCACAGTCATAGCAGTGTCACCATCTTGAGAAACGGCATTGACATCAGCACCCCGTTCAATCAGCATTTGAATTAGCTCTAAATGTTCTTCCTTTTGTACTGCCTCCATTAAAGGAGTGCGATCTTCATTATTTTTAGCGTTGACATCTGCTCCTGACGCTATCAGAAATTTTGCCAGTTCTATATGAGTATTTCTCAAAGCCATCAAAAGCGGCGTATCTCCCGCTATATCTTGCTGATTGATGTTTACTCCTGCCTGCATTAATATTTGCACAACCTCTAGATGTCCATTGATGCAAGCAAGACATAGGGCATCTCTTGCAAAACAATCCCGTGCTTGAAGATTCGCTTGATATGAAACTAGTAGTTGCACGATGTTTTTATATCCTTTAATTGCTGCTAGCATCAAAGGAGTTATGCCCAAGAACAATCTCATCGCAGTAAATGACTCGTAATCGTCTGAAATAATCCCACAAGGTTGTCGTTGATTGACATCAACAATATCAGTGGCATTGATATCAGCACCTGCATCAAGCAGCAAATTTACAACCTCTAAATGTCCAGTTGATGCTGCTAACATTAACGACGTGCGGTTCTTCGTTTTTCTTCTTTGGTCACGTGCATTTACGTTAGCACCTTCAGACAACCATGCACCTACAGCTGCAACATCTCCCTGTTCGGCGGCGTTCAGCAGATGTTCCTCTGGACTTACCCTTGGTGTATCCACACCAAACTGACGCAGAACTTCTAGAACGTCTGAATGTTCCTTTCGCACTGCCCAATCATAGCCTGATAATCCCTCGCCATCTTTTCGGTAGGGGTCAGCACCTGCTGCCAATAACACTGCTAAAGCTTCTCCATGACCGCAACGTGCTGCCAAAATTGCTGGGAAGGTGTCAACTGCAATTTCTGGTTCAGCAATGTTGGATGTGGCAAGCTTTGCCCGATTTGTGGCAATATCAATAGATTCAATGGTTTCGCCCACCTCAGATAGTGGTGCATCTCCTGTTTCAACTGCGTCGAGCCTTTCAAAAGCTTTACCAAGAGTCTCCAAAGTATTGAATGCTGTTTTTAACGCAGATCCAGCTTGTCTTTGAATTGTGGCATGATTGATTGTAATACCTGATGTCAAAATATTGACATCTGCGCCAGCAGCTATCAACGCTCTAATTACGGCTACTGAACCTTGTGCTGCTGCCATTGCGATGGGTGAAATACCACCATACTTTGTTGTTTTGTTTGGGTTCGCACCTGCGGCAATGAGTTTCAGAGCAATATTGAAGTTGCCACTTTCAATAGCTTTTAATAAAGGGGTTGAAACCATACTGCCGTCATCAACATCAGCACCCGCAGCAACTAACAGGTCAATGATTTCCGTATTTCCTACCCTTGCCGCTTCTTGTAATGGGTTGCCACCATATGTTGATACATTAACATCTGCGCCTTTGGCAAGCAAAACTTTTACAGTTTCCACTCGATTTATCATAACTGCCCAAACTAACGAGTGTCTGAGTGAAGGATCGTTAGCCCCCGCTTCAATTAATGCACATTTAATTTCATCTGGCCCGTAGCGTGCGAGTTCATAGGCTGTTTCATCACCTTTTTTGACATTTGGGTTTGCGCCTGTAGCAAGTAATTCTTTTACACGCTGGGGATCGCGGGACTCAATAGCGGCAATTAGCTGCTCGTTCATAAAATTTTATACCTATCTATTTGGAGTTATCTAGTTATTTTGCCCATTTAACTCCAACTACCGTCTAAGTCTTACCAAACCAATAACTTCGGCTATGAACTTTGTTTGCACTTGGGCTTTACTTATTACTTTCCTTTTTTGAGGTTGACGATGTAGGCATTCTTTAGGCAAGCAGCAAATACCACTAAATATTAAGTCTGCTTGAAGAGATAGGATCTATTAGAAGAGTAAAATTTTAGGAGTAAACCTCTGTCTTTACAAGCTATTACCGTTCCCACAGCAACTTCTCAACCCCCAGCAGGCTTAATTGTCACTTTGCATGGTTGGGGAGCCAATGCTCAGGATGTAACATCTTTGTTACCCTTGCTCAACTTACCCGATTACCAGTTTGTATTGCCCAATGCACCTTATCCTTATCCCTATTCCCCGATAGGGAGGGCGTGGTATGACCTGCGGGGGGAAAATATGTATCAAGGGTTGCCAGAAAGTCGGCAACTGCTAACAGAATTCTTGGAATCTTTAAAAAGTACCACAGGCATACCTTTGTCACGTACCATTTTGAGTGGATTTTCTCAAGGCGGAGCCATGACTTTAGATGTCGGCTCAAAATTGCCCTTAGCAGGTTTAGTTGTCATGAGCGGGTATTTACATCCTGACGCACTAACGGCAGCTAAAAGTGGGATTTCGCCGACTTTAATCACTCACGGTAAATATGATGAAGTTGTGCCCCTGCAAGCTGCTTTGAAGGCACGAGAAACTCTCAAGTCTCTGGGAGTGGCAGTAGAATACCACGAATTTGATATGGGGCATGAAATAGATCCAAAAACGTTAGAGGTGCTACGAAATTTCGTTGTAAATACAATTGCTTAGTCAGGATTACGAATTTTTTATAAATTCTGGTACAAATTCTGACAATTTTCACGAACTTAATGACTTCTAATGAGTAATATATATTGGGTGGCTGCGAAAGAGCGCAACTTAACCCATGCTGAAGGCGAGTGCTGCATAAGGGAGGGGCAAGTATTATGACAACTCTAAGCATTTCCCAAAAAGAAATTGCTGCCATGAGTGCAGTGGAAGTAGAAAAACTAGCTACACGTCTGGAACTGGATAATTATAGTAATGCTTTTGAGGGTTTAAATGATTGGCATCTATTGCGAGCGATCGCATTTCAGCGTCCAGAGTTAGTTGAACCCTATATCTACCTCTTAGACTTGGAACCCTACGATGAAGCGTAACAATTTTGGATTTTAAATTTTAGATTTTAGATTGGGGTCAACTGGCTACAATCAGAGATTATCAGGGGTTAATGTCTCACTTGCTTAATCCGAAAGTACCAATGCAATCTCCTTTAAACCCAAAATCCAAAATCCAAAATCTAAAATTAAACAGGGTTCTGATTGGTGTAGGTGGCGGTATCGCCGCCTACAAAATCTGTGAATTGGTTTCGACGCTGTTTAAAACTGGGGTAGAAGTCCGAGTTATCCTCACCCGTTCGGCGCAAAAATTTATCACGCCTCTGACAATATCCACTCTATCTCGTCATCCCGCCTACACAGATGATGATTTCTGGCAACCAACTCACTCTCGTCCGTTGCATATTGAGTTGGGTGAATGGGCAGATATTATGGTAATTGCCCCTTTAACAGCTAATACATTAGCAAAGTTAGCCTACGGAATGGCAGATAATTTACTCACAAATACCGTCTTGGCTTCTACTTGTCCCGTGTTGTTAGCACCCGCAATGAATACTGATATGTGGGAACAGCTATCGGTGCAGCGAAATTGGCAACAGCTATTAATCGATAGCCGATATCATGGAATGAATACAGCATCAGGATTATTAGCTTGCGATCGCATCGGTGCTGGTAGATTAGCAGAACCTCCAGAAATATTCGCTCACATCCAATCGTTGTTACACACTCAAGGCAAACGAGATTTAGCAGGTAAACGAGTCTTAATTAGTGCTGGGGGAACGCGAGAGTTTCTTGACCCAGTGAGGTTTATTGGTAATCCTTCCACAGGTAAAATGGGATTAGCTTTAGCGCAAGCAGCATTTCACCGAGGCGCAAACGTCACCTTGGTACATGGCCCAGCTAATTGGAATGTACCATTGGGAGTACAAGCAATTCCCGTTGTTAGTGCTGACCAAATGCAGCACGTGATGGTGGAATGTTTACCCAATGCTGATGTAATTGTGATGTCAGCAGCCGTGGCCGATGTGAAGCCACGAGATTATAGTACAGAGAAATTGCCCAAGCGATCGCTCCCCCAAGCTTTACCCTTGGAACCCGTACCAGATATAGTCGCCCAATTAGCAAAACTCAAACAGCCGCATCAAAGATTAATTGGTTTTGCTGCACAAAGTGGAGATATTGTCAAGCCTGCATTAGAGAAATTACAGAATAAAAAACTCGATGTCATTGTTGCCAATCCCATCGATCGACCTGATAGTGGTTTTGGTAGCGATAATAATCAAGCGATATTTTTAGATAGTCAAAGAAATCAAGTAGAAATTGCACCTTGTTCTAAATTAGAAATGGCGCATCAATTATTTGATTTTCTTTCTATAGTCTGAAACCTATGATAGAACTAGCAACCGAATCACCATCCACCTGGCGTTTCATCCCAATGCTTCAGACATCAGGTGGAGTGCAAATGGCGATCGATGCTTGGTTGTTCAACCAATTTGAAAAGGGACAGCACCCGCCTACCCTGCGTTTTTATACCTGGTACCCCTATGCTCTTTCCTTGGGACATCTGCAAAAACAATGGCCTGCCCAGTGGCATAATTTGATTTACCAGGGAAAGGCACTCGATCTAGTTCGTCGGCCAACAGGAGGTAGGGCTGTTCTCCACCAAGGGAACTTAACCTACGCTGTGATTACCTCAGCTAGTAGTGGAAAAAGCTGGGGTACTTATGAAAAAATCTGTAACTTTTTAATCCAAGGCTGGCAAACCTTGGGTATTGAGTTAAGTTATGGTTCTGCTGGACGGGGTTACATTCATAATCCCAGTTGTTTCAACACAGCAACAGCAGCTGACTTAGTTACTATCGATGGAAGTAAATTTATTGGTAGCGCCCAACGCAAAGGAAGAAATACCATTCTTCAACACGGCTCGATGATTTTGTCTACAGACAAAGGTTTATTTCAGAAAATCTTTGAACAACCTGCTCCGTGGAATACCTCACTTTGCAACACACACCAAGAGGAAGGCTGGATTGTCAAGATTGTGGATACATTGATAGAAACGGCAAAACAGTACTTTGGCATAGAACTAGTTAGCCAACCATTTACCGATCTCGAATGGCAAGATATTCTCAAATTGCGATCGCTTTATGAAGTACGTTAGTAGCTCACCGTAGGTATCGCCTATTTCAAAACTTTAGTACTTTCTAAACTTCCTTTTTGTAAGACTTTTATACATAGTACAAAAGTCTTACAAAAAGGAAGTTGCGATCGCATTGTGCCAGTTGCGTAAGTCCTGGAAGTTTTATTCAGCAATTTCCCTACAAAGTCAACACCCTAGCTCTAGGCCTTGTCATTACCAACATCTTTTAAAGTGAGGTAGGGATGTAATAGAG
>NZ_JAVRCK010000127.1:0-19672 GCF_034530815.1 Nostoc sp. DedSLP03 | reverse complement strand
GTTACTTCAAATCCTTTACCTGTGGTACTTTAACGAGTATTGTCGCCCCCTCAAGAGTGGGCTATAAGAACCCCACCCCCAACCCCCTCTTCGCTTGCGGGGAGGGGGCTATGATATAGTTAATTCTTCTTTACAGCTATTTTCAGGTAAATAGACCACGCGGTAGGGGCACAGCATTGCTGATATGTGTCAACTTCAGCTGGAAATAGCTGATCTGTTGGCTTACATCCCCGCCCGAAAATAAATTTTCCGGCTTTTAGTTTAAGTTGACTTCAGTAGACTGGAGATTTTTGGCGATATTTAGTCTTCTTCAGATGACTTGAGCTATGAGGCGGGAATTTCAATTCCCGACGGACAAGCGGTTTGGCGTTAAGTTGACACTAATGAGCAATGCTGTGCCCTGACGACAGATGTTGGTTCAAATACATGAAAACTGCTGTAATTACGAATTACGTTAGCGAAAGCGTTGCGGTAGCGACTACTCGAGCGTCCGCACGAGCATCATTACGAATTACAAATTATTTAATCGCCACCTAATTCCACTAGTTTGCCAATGTTGAAGTCTATTTTTACCCATCCTTTGAGTTGTTGCAGATTCTTCAGTAAAAGTAAGGGAATCTGCCAATAATGCAAAGTCAAAAATGGTATAGGGTCATCAAGACTGTAAATAGCATCAGTGCCCCGCACTAAAGTATTAATCGATGTTTGCAATTGTTTCCAAGAACGAATACTAGTTAGTCGCCAGATTTCGTGATGGAGGAAGTAAGTGGGCTTGCTACTTGCTAAAGGTTCCAGAGGTGCAGCTAAGGGAGTTTTACCAAGATAGGCGTCTGCAACACCGGGGTGATTGTAGAACATTGTAATTGCCGAATGGGTACGAGGATTGCATTCAATGGCGTAAACTGTACCGTCTTCAGTTTGGATAAAGTCAAAAGAAACTTGTCCAGTTAGTGCCAAACTCTTGACGAAGTGTTGCACCCATTGACGAATTTGGGGATTTTCGACGTTTTCATAGTTGATTTGAAACGCAGAAGAGTTTGAACAGCAATGCAATCTTAATTCCCCATCGCGCACTGTACTATGTGTGCATAATTCCTTACCAGGAATAAACTCTTGCATAATCCAAGGTTTTTCGGGACTAATGGGTAAACTGTTGACAAAAGCTGCTGTCTCTTCTAGGGTGTGACAGGGAAGTTTGGTTAAATTTAAGCGGCGAACGGAGTCGTAATCAATACTTTTAAGAATATATTTGCGAGTTTCTTGACTAAAATCGAAATTGATAACTTGTTGAGGATCTGTAATTTTAAAAGATTTGGGGACAGATAAGCCAAGCGATCGCGCCCGATCGCTAAAGGCAAATTTATCATCCAACATTTTGGTTATATCTGGATCGAAGTGGAAAACTTCGCAGTATTCTGATAATACAGGCTTTGCTAAAGAGTCATAATAGCTAGCGACAGGACTGCATACAGGTACATAAACGTCAACCTTTTCTTGCTTGACGATTTCTACTAGCGCCTGGATATAGCCTTCTGGGTCTGATTGCGGAGCCGGAACTGTATAAAAACGACTTACCGCTTTTGAAAATCTATGACCAGACAACCAGTATTTGTGACCTTCAATCAAAATAACTCTGTGTCCTGCGGCATGGAAGGAGCGAGCAAGTTGCAATGCTTTAGTCATCTTGGCTCCGCTCACCAAGATAGTCTGAGGATGAGCAGCTACAACAGCTTTTTTCGGAAATGGCGATCGCACAATGCCCCACAGCAAAGATATCAATACTATCAAAGCATTGAACGGCAAGGCTATTAGTAATAATGTCAGAGTACCGAGAGTTTTGAATAGAGCTACTAACTTAGCCCTAACACCTGTTGATGACGTTGGGGATTCAGGCAGAGATAAAGAAATTGATTGTGCCATAAGTCTTTCCTTTGTGTTTATTGTAGAGACGTTGCATTGCAACATCTCTACAAACTTTGTTACACCACGCGTCTAATTAGCGTTATCCCATCTCGGATGGGTAATAGAACTTGCTCTACACGAGGATCGGCGGCGACAACGCGGTTGAACTGAGCGATCGCTTCACCGTTGGCAGTGCGTTGTTCGGGTGGTAGGTAAACTTGTCCCTGCAACAAAGTGTTATCCACACAGATTAAACCGTCGGGAGTCAGTAAGTTACTATCCAAAATGATCTTGAAGTAATCTACGTACTCTTTTTTATCGGCATCAATGAAGATCAGATCGAATACTTCTTTTCTAGCAGCCAGTTTATGGAGTGTTTCTAGAGCAGGTGCTACTTCCACAACGATTTTGTCGCCGTGGGGAGACTCACTAAAGCAAGCCTGAGCAAATTCAGCAACATAAGGATCTACTTCGCAACCGATAAGTTGCCCATCACTTGGTAATGCTTCTGCCATTGCTAAAGCTGAATACCCTGTGAACATTCCTACTTCTAAAATCCGCTTTGCTTTGGTGATATGAACAAACATTTTCAATGTCTGTCCTTCCAGATGTCCTGAGAGCATTTCTTGCTCTAGTTGACGCACTGTTTCACCATCACTGAAGCGTTTGCTCCAGTCTTCAATGCTTGTTTTTTGCGCTAATGCTGTTAATGCGTTCGATTCCGGGGTGGTGTAATCATCCAAGTAGGGATCTAAACCCGCCGCTAATTGAACTCCCTGCCGTAAAGAATCTAATATCTCTACGGGAATGTTCTTCTCTTGGGCTAATTGGAGGGTTTGCTGTAGCTGGGCTACTAAGATACTGTGTGGCGTTATCGGTCTAGCTGTTTCTCGCCCTAAAACACTCGTCACGTCGCTTCGCTCCGAATTCAAAATTCAAAATTCAAAATTCAAAATTAATGATCCCCGTAAATAAATTTAGGGGCTTGTATCATGAGTCGTTTTCGGTCATATCTTTACACCCCTACTAGCTTGCCTTTTTGACTTTCAATGTATGCGTCAACCCCTTCTCCGCCACGAGGGTATTTAGCACAAAGACGTTTGTGTTCAGCTAGGGCAGCATCAAGTTCTTCACGAGTCAGATCGTTAGCAAAGAAGCACTCACCAATCGGACGAGGCATAGCTGCGCGTTGTTTGCCATCTCGTGTCAAGCTTATAGACTGGGTAGCATACCAGAGCAAATCCCCATCTAAAAGAGGGTGATCGAGTGATAAACCGATACGACTCATCAAGTCTAGGATGCGATCGCGCTCTTCTGTGGAGATATAGCCGCGTTGTGCTGCAATGGTTGCAGACAAAGCCATATCTATATTGACCGCATGACCATGATATAGAGGTATCTGAGGTGCTAATTCTAAGGTAGGACTCCAAGTGTGACCGTAGGCGATGACGCGATCGAGGTCTATTTCATGCAAGTTAGGAGTCTCTAACTCCAACATAGTTTTGATTGCTTCATAGTTGACTTTATGGGCAATCTCTTTAATTTCCGGTGTTGCATTGACATGTCCAAAGTGAGTGGAAAGCAGTTCTTCGCCATGTTTGTATAGCAGTTCAAAGACTTCCAAGTTAGAAACTACCGCAATTTTCACCAACTCTGCCATCCCATTGCGAACTTGAGCAGTTGGCAAGGTTTTTAAGAATGAGAAATCCAGAATCACTTTCAAAGGTGCATGATATGCTCCCAAGCGATTTTTTTCCTTACGATGATTAACTGCAACCTTAATTGCTACACCTGCATCAATTAAACCAATCAACGTGGTAGGAATGCGGATATAGTTGCTCTTGCGACGGTAAGCAGCACAAGCAAATCCAGCCACATCAGTAACTAGACCACCACCGACAACTAAAACTGGTTCTTTACGAACTAAACCGAAGTTCGAAAAAGCGTCAACAATTTTTTCAAAGGTTGCCAGGGTTTTAGCCGGTTCTGTAATGATGATCGGAAATACTGTCAGTTCAATGTCATAGTGTCTAAAATATGACTTGATTTGATCGCCATAAAGTTCATTAACATTGGCATCAATTACAATCAGACAGCGACCAAATTTGGCGTAGCTATCTGCAATTTCTCGGTTTTCAATATCAAATGCACCGTTCACATAGACAAGACTAAAATCGATTTTTTCGTAACCTTGCACGTGAAATGCAGTTTCGGTAGCTTCAAATGATGCTTGAACTTTATTCATGTGTGTTGACCTGATTCCAATTACAAAATTGTGAGATTTCGGTAATAGTTGCGATTTACCTTCATGAATGCCAGCAAACGACTATGCTTTTTACCTTTTCAGATAAAAGACAGGACAAAATTAGCTTTTTATTAAAAGCTAACGTTTATTACTGACTGGCAATGTTTTTAAACAACATTATTCATTTGAGTAAATTCTGTAGATGGGTTAACCTTTAATTTGGCATAACCTCAAACAAGTCAACTAGCCATACTAGCAGTATATTGGCACAATACTTGCCTGCTTCTTCTGTGGATTGTTGACTTTAAATTTAGGAAATTCATCTGAATTCAGATTTATTCCACTACATGTAAATATAGTGGCTTTCCAACTGTACCATTTCGCAAAAATTCTAGTCTAGGCAACTGATTGTATCGTCGATCTCCAAGCTTCAATTTGAGATTAGAACCCTGATTAATCGTTAGTTTGCTATTTGTTAGCATTAGTCTCAAACCTTATATTACTAAACTCGCTACATTCTATTTGCTTCATAATAACAGTTGACTTTTAGGAAGTTTACCTGAATTTTTATTAACTCCACTATATTTGTCTTTAACAACTTTCCGATCGTTAGATTTTGCAAGACTCATATCTTAGTAAACTACTCATATTGTTTATCATTGTCTATCTCTAGGCTGACATTTGATATTACAGAAATGATTAATTCTCATCTTGCTGTTTTTTTTGCATTAGTCTCAAACCATAAAATGGCTAAAAACAAAGATGACTCACTGCATTCTATTCAAAATACCAGTACAATATCTCCTCATTAATAAAGTCTAATACTCAGTAATCAACATACTTACCTCAGTAACTCCTGAAAATTCAGAATTTAAATGTATCTGAGTTCCTTGTAACAAAAGCTTAACTTTTTTTAAGGAATACTTGTGTGTATTAAAGGTTTCTAAGTTTGCTGAAATTGCCTTCTTAGCCCTAAATTAAGCTTTTTCAGTTAAAACCAACAAATAATTTACTAATTGGTAACTGAAAAGTACAACACAAATCATAACATTACAGTAATACAAATCATAACATCTGTAAATATCTTTAAGTCAATCCACCATGCGAAGTGTACTGTATAACTAAACATCTAAAAGAGTATGTCTTAAGATAGATGCTTTATACGAAAATATATGAAATAAAGCTATATTTAATATTTTGTCCGACTAAAGACTTATCATTTAGATCGTAGATTGCATTTCTTGCTGGGGGAAAGAGACTTTTGGGATTTTTGCACAGATGCGGTAATCATCAGTAATTAACCGGACTTGACATAACAGATATTTGGTGAATTTACAGCTATTTTCAGGTAAATAGACCACGTGGTAGGGGTGCAAAACCTTGTACCCCTACGATAAGTGTGGTTCAAATACATGAAAACTGCTGTAATTATGGGTTATGTTGCTCGAAATCCGTCGCTTTTGTTGGTTATAGATGCACGTACATACAATATTTCACTTTTGCAGGCAGATTCACGGGTAAAAGCTCGTGATTTATCGAATAAACTCAACAGTACACTAATTCACACAGATAGTAAAATATTGCCACGATATGCGATCGCAAATGGCGTAGTCTAAGACATTGTGGAACACACGCTGTTTTCATATCATATCTGCGTTCAAAAATGACAATGTTACTGTTATGCTAGATAGCTGTCAAAGGAGAGAATGAGTACGATCGCTTAGTTACTTTACAATAAAAAGTTAAGTATTTATAAATATTGGGATTGAGTTCATAATTAAAGGGCAACCTATACATAAATAACTCTTAACCTAAGCGTATTGAGTTATGGATTCTTAAGAGTTGCTCAAAAGTCATGCTTGAGTATTTCTCGCAGAAAAAATCTATTTAAATTGCTTTTTATAAAATCTTAAGATTTATTAACTTAGTTTAAAAAATCTTGGTATTGACTTCAGAATGTTAAGAGCGATCGCTTTGTAAAGGTTAATTGATATTAGTTGTCAAATTGCTGGTGAAGTTAGAAACTAAAGAAATACAACACATGCAATTATTTTATGACTGCTATTTCTAACATTGAATTCAAACGACCAATTTGGCAAACCGCGATCGTATTGACCTTGGGCTTTTGGCTCAGTGCTAGTCTAGTTTTAGATTGGGTAATTATGCCTAGTCTTTATCTTTCTGGGATGATGAGTCAAGCTGGTTTTACGACAGCAGGCTATGCGATTTTTTGGAACTTCAATCGGATGGAATTATTATCAGCTGCTGTAGTGCTGACTGGGGCACTAGCTTTGAGCAAAACCCGATATCACTGGAGTATTGGCAGTATTGTTTTATCTGTGCTGCTGTTGACTATCGCTGTGCTTGACACTTATTTCTTAACTCCGCAGATGTGCGCTATAGGAGTTCAACTCAACTTATTTGAAGCTGCTGCTGCTATTCCATCGACAATGAATTTACTACACGGTAGTTATTGGCTGCTGGAAGTAGTCAAGCTGATAGCTGGTGGTACACTTTTAAGCTGGTGCTGGCGGGAGCAATTTTAAGTAGATGGAGAAAGTATAACGGTGAGAATGTCCACTTATAAATCTCACTCTGAAGACGCAAAGAAATTCTTTGCGTCTTTTTGCTACATATATCTTATGGGTTGATGAATGTGATGTTTACGACAGGCTACGCCTAAGCGTACAATTTTGTATTTATATTTGTGATTTTTCAAACTTAGGATTTTTCGGTTAAATTGCTACCATAAAATAATTCAGTTTTTTCTAAGCGTAATTCAATAAGCAAACATATAATTATCTTTTACTATGCATTTTCAGCTTTCCCGGACATTTTAACAAATAAATATTTATAACAATTCTCTGGAAGATGATATCAATTAGTTTTCATGTTTACTTGACTGATTTATTATGAAGTTTATATATTTCTGCTAATTTTTTTTGAAAATTATAGTAATCTAAGTTTTAGTTAGTATGTTACTTGTTATCTACCATCTAGCTGAAAACAGCTATTTTGCAAGCTATCTACTACTAATCAAGAATTTCCCAGTAAGTTCTTGAATTTGTCACACCGATTTGTGCAGGGTGATTATTTAGGTTCACACAACATTAAAACCCGTTTCCAGTACTTATGAAGAGATTCCCTTCTGCTGATTTAGTCGCCTGCGCATCTCACCACACACTATCATGGCGGCAATTATCAGCAAACTCATTCTTAGGCGGAGGTTTACCATTATTGTTGTGCAAGCGATAATTTTGCCGAATCCCAAAACTAAGAGTTGCTCTACAATCACAAACTTAAGTAAGATATTGAACTTTTGGAATGCTTAGTTTTGAATAATACTTTTTTGATTGTAAAGTTACCCTCAAGAATAAACTTCTTGAAAAAGTACCCAGCGACTTTCGTCACGGATATAAAAACATACTTCGTCAGCGCGCAATTAATGCTTATAAGTCTTGATGGAGAAACATTTACGTTTACATTACAGTAGATTTTGGTCGCTCCAGACTTGAGGATAAGGGACAAAAAACTTTTGCAAGAGAATTCAAGTATCTATAATTTTAGGCTACAAAATACGGATAACAATGATACTTTTGTGACTGATGGGCGAGAGCCAATGGTCTTTGTGTGGCACTTGAGTTACTGTTAGATTGGCTAGATTAGCTAAAGATACAGAAAACCAATCTAATTTTTGAAATACTATATCCTGACAATTAGTCGGGCAATTTTGCTATTGGTCAGTAGCATTAATTGGTTTAGTTGTAAGTTGTGGATTATAGCTTAACAGAGATTGGTGAATTAAGAGTTGGGGGGTGTGGAATCTCTGTACTAACTCAAATATGACCGCTATATTTATCTGAATAGTGCTTTCAACAAAGTCACGTGAATTCCGAAAACGTAATTCACTAATTTTGCCTGCAAATGTTAATTTTATTTCAGAGCGATCGCAATGAAGACACTTCCGATTAGTAGATACAGATTTTTTCAAAAGCTCCAGCCTCTAACTTTGTTGAAAAAAATCACTGGTAAGTCGGTTACTGGTTGTTTACAAGTGTTTAGCACATCAGGCTCTTGGTCAATATATGTAGATGAGGGGAAACTAATTTATGCTAGCTACTCAGAGAAAATGTTTGAGCCGCTTTACAGAAATTTGCAACGCTTGAGTCAGCAAATTTCTACTCTCCCTGACGGAATCAAAGATCAGTTGCGGGCGATATTTGAAACTGGTATTGAAAATCAGGCAATACCGAACCCAGATTATCTGGCTATTTGTTGGTTAGTCAATCAGAAATATATCAGTTCTTCTCAAGCAGCAATGCTGATAGAGCAATTAGCCCTAGAAGTTCTAGAGTCATTTCTGAATTTAGAGGAGGGAAGTTATGAATTTATTCCTGAGAGTTTTCTGGATGATATGCCAAAGTTTTGTCATCTAAATGTTCGTTTATTAGTTGAACGATGTTTAACGCCCCAAAATGCAGCGGTTTATCGTCAAACATCACCAAGTTATCAATCACATACCTCACAATTTTTCCAAATAAATGAACTACAATCTAAAGCCAAAACTACGCCAAAATTGCCGAAAATACACAGCTTTAAACCAGCAGCCTACTCGATTAATACTAATGCACACAGGGGTCAGCAAATCATCCAACCGCCTGCTGACAGAAAAATCTACACAATCTTGTGTATTGATGACAATCCTACGGTATTGAATGCTATTAAAAGTTATTTAGATGAGCAAACTTTTTCTGTTATCGGAGTCACTGATTCTTTAAAGGCTCTAATGCAGATTATCCGGATAAAACCAGACATAATTTTGTTAGATATATCAATGCCTAATCTTGATGGATATGAACTCTGCTCTTTGCTGCGTAAACACTCATATTTTAAAAATACGCCTGTGATTATGGTGTCAGAAAAAGTAGGATTTCTAGATAGAGCTAAAGCTAAGATGGTGAGAGCATCAGGCTATTTAACTAAGCCTTTTAAACAAGGAGATTTACTAAAAGTTATTTTTCAACATATTGTTTAATTTACTAATATAGCAAATCACTCCATTTAAACAGCCTATTATTTTAGATTGGGTAATATCATGTCCGCCTAATTAGTTATAATTCGCGGATCTGTACAAAAACTAAGAAATCCTCTTTTCCCCAGCAATAACTGCGGTTTTAATGATAAGTCTCTCAGCAAACACGATATAACAGATTTAGCTTGTGTACCTCGCCACAATTGAAATCTGCTACACAAGTTGTTAAAAGTGACAAATAATCAGTTAATCTATATATTTTTTAAAATTGGTATTAGTTACAAGCCCTAATCGAAAAGTCGGTGGAGTTATTTTTCCTGAAATGTCCAGACTCCTTCATCCCAATCTGATTCTGTTGGGGGTGATTGTAACCAATGCTGACAACGCAACAGATGCAACATAGCAGCTTTGTCCTGGCTGTCTGCTGCCAAAACTAGGGCAAATTCAGCTCTAGCACGGTTAAAATCGCGTTTGAGGTAATATTCGCGTCCTTTGTGATAATGCTCAATCACTTGCAATTTTTCGCTTTCAATTGGATTGGAACGCAAACCCAGTAATTCGTATATGGCTACTGGTTCGTTTCTACCCTTAACACGAATGTAATCTAGTTCCCTAGCCCAAATATTGTCTTGGCAAGGTTTAAAAGTGTTATGGCTAATAATAATATCGCAACCATACTGTTTACTAACACTTTCTAATCGGGAGCCAAGATTAACGCCATCACCAATGGCGGTAAATTCCATCCGTTTACTAGAGCCAATATTCCCACTAATCACGGTATCTGAGTTGATGCCAATACCGATTTTAATTCTGGGCTTATTATCTATATGGCGACGTTGATTAAATTCGTGTAAGCGATCGCGCATTTCTAAGGATGTTTGTACTGCCATCCAAGCGTGTTCTTCTAATGGTAGAGGAGAACCAAATACAGCCATGATGGCATCGCCGATATATTTGTCAAGAGTGCCTTTATGTTTAAAAACTGCCTCCACCATTGATTCAAAATATTCATTGAGCATACTCACCACTTCTTCTGCTTCCAAGTTTTCTGTTAATGTGGTGTAACCGCGAATATCGGAAAATAAAATCGAAACTTCTTTGCGATCGCCTCCGAGTTTAGCGTCATCTAATTTCAGCAATTCTTCGGCTAATTCCTGGGTCATGTAGCGGTACATTGTACTCTTGAGCCGCTTTTCATCACTGATGTCTTCCATCACTACCAGCGCTCCCCGGACTTGCTCTTGGTCGCTAGCATCGGCTATTGTGTTAATCGATAAATTGATACTATGTTGTTCTGTACCAGTGCCGATCAGTGTGCGATCCGGGTAATATTGCTGACGACCTTTTAAGTCAACTGCATGTAAAGCATCCTGATACCACTTGCTAAAGTCGCCTTCTTTGATGCCGATCGCGTCAGTAACTAATTTACCTTCTAAACGGTCATCTACTCCCAGCCCTAGCAAACGTTGGGCGCTTTCATTGGCGGCGATAATTAACCCAGTTTTATCAGTGGAAACCACGCCATTGGAAAGACTACGCAGAATATCCCGTTGCATTTGTTCTTGTTGCTTGACTGTGGCAAATAACTGAGCATTTTGCAGCGCGACTCCCGCTTGAATATTAAAAGCTTCCATAAACTCTTCATCGTTGCGGTCAAAGCTAGCTTGGAAGCAGTCGGGAGCTTTGGGCCAATCAGCTGGATTATAAGGGGGAAAGTCCCCGGATTTCTTTTTATTTACGAGTTGGGTAACACCAATCAGTTGTTGATCGGCATTAAATACTGGCATACAAAGCAAGCTACAGGTACGATAACCATTTTGCTGGTCTAGTTTTTGGGCTGTCTCTGAGTCAGGATCGTAGTACAAATCAAAGCCAATATTCAACTTCTTACCAGAAGCCGCTACTATCCCAGCAAAACCTCTACCTACAGGGACTCGTAACTCTTTGGTTGAACCATCATCCTGAGTGATTTTCGTCCACAATTCATCGCGATCGCGGTCTATTAACCATAGTGTACTGCGATCGGCATTCATCAGTTCCTTGGCTTCATCCATCACCCGCTTCAGGGTGTCTTCTAAGTCAAGACTGCTTTGAGAAAGTGACTTGATTGCCTTCATCAGCGCCGCTACTGCTCTTTGTTTTTGAGTAGCTACATAAAAAGAGCGCGAGGACTCTAAAATCAGACAAATCGAAGGAGCAAATTCTTGAAATAATTGTTCGTCAGCACGGGTAAAACCTTTGGTATCAATGCGCTCTGCAAGTAGAGCATCATAATGATTCTTAGATTTTAATTTATTCAGTAATTGCACTACTGCAACTAATTGCCCATGTTCATTTAAGAGTGGCAAAGCTAGCATGGTGTAGGTGCGATAGCCAGTTCTCTTTTCTTGTTCTTGGGCAAAATGCGATCGCGGATCGTTATAAAAATCAAAGGGAATATTGATAACTTTCTTGAAAGTGGCGACTTCACCACCAATGCCTTTATTTGCGGGGATGCGAATTTCTAAAGACCGACCGCCCTCGCCCTCAGCTAGAATTGACCAAAGTTCTTGTTTTTCTTCATCCAATAAAAATATTGTCGTTCGGTCTGCCCCCAGTAATTCTCCGGTTTTCAAGGTAATCGAATGCAACATTTCTTGCAGAATGGTTTCAAACCCATGAGAATCCAACATTGATAGGGTTTGATGAACAATCTGTAATTTTTGCTCGACATCCTGAACAACCTGTTTAAAAGTATCCTGAGTTAGGGGAGCAAGAAACGTAGAAAAAGTTCCTTGTCTTGTGGCAAGAGCACCCACAGGAGCAGAATTTGCTGTTAATTCGAGGTTTTCTTGGTTGTTACCACCAATAATTAAATCGGTGGTTTCCCCATAACTTCCTTGATACGCTGGCATAACTGGTATTTTATTTAACAGAATGAGGTTTTAGATTTAACAATGAGATTAAATTTATGTAAGTGGTGTTAAAAGCAACAATTGCTTGACATTATCCATAGTTTAATCGCTTGTTTAGCCAGCGTCATCCTGTGAATAAACGCTCAAGTTGATTACCAATAAGCATGGCTTGACCAAAACCCCTTCCCACTGGTGGATACAGATGATAAAGAGGGGGTCAGACCCCTCATAGAAACGAGAAAACAATGTTTTCCACAGGCTAGAGATTATTAGTGTAGCCTCATAATATTTTCCAGAAACAGACTAATGAGCATTGCTGTATCCGTAAGATATAGTCGATTTATCTGAAAATTGCTGCAATCATTAAGTAATTATACGCATTTTTTAGAGTGAGTGCGATCGCTTCCTGTCGCAGATATGTTAGCTGGAAAAAGAAGTGTTGAGTAAAAAATATTAGTACAGGTCGGCAGTAATAAACCACTTTATTTGTCTGTTGTGATGCCTGTGTCCGACTACCAGAGGAAACGCATCTTATTTCCTAATAAAAACTAAACATATAAAAGCACATTTTTGCATCGATTTTTTTGGTCTAGTCGCTCCCTTGTTTACATAAAATCATTCAGGATCAGAAATTGAAAAAGGATTTGTACAATAGAAAGAATAAGGATTATCATAATCACGATAGTGAGGTACTGTAAACTGATTATTATCTTCAGAAGCTTTTATTCGGCAATATGGTTCTAAGTTGAGGTCTATCATATAATCGTTACCACCTCCTAGAGAAGGTTTAACTTCTTTGGTTTTTTTTGAAACCGAAAAATGACAAACCCATCGATGTACTGGATAAGCATGTGGTTTGTTTGTTAAAATCTCAGCCCTTCCTGGTTTTATAGTATCTCCTTTACTTTTGTCAAAAAGAGAGTTATCTTTAGCATATTTTTCCATTTGCATTACTATAGTACTGTGCTTACATACTTCGTTCATTTCCATTTTTTTACCAGCACTTTTCTTATTATACTCTTCATTAATGTATTCACCAAAAACAGGCGTATATCTCAAATAAATTCCCCTTTTAGATATATTTTTATTTTCATCTTCTATTGAGTATTCACAACTAAATGGTAACAAGCTCACATTCTTATTATCCTCGAATGCTTTATAAGAAGCAGTTACAGTACCTGATTTGTTCTTGGTTTCTAATTCTTCTTCTATCAATTTTGTGGTTTCTTGACATATTTTATTTTGGTAAGTTGAATCGGAAATTCTATTGATTATAAAACTTTGATATAAATTTCCACCCGTTAAAAATACAATCAAAAAAATTAAGGAATTGGCAATAACAGGGTGATTACTTAAAAAATGTGCAAAAAATGTATTATTTATAAACTTAAAATAAGGAGAATTAGGAAAAATACTATTAAATAAGTTATAAACAATATTATTTTGTTCAGAAGAATTTGGGTCTGGTGTATTAGAAGAATTTGGGTCTAGTGTATTAGAAGAATTCGGATCTGGTTTCTTAGGTGTATTGGACATAACGTTAATTTTTAATTATTTAGATATTTTTTCATTTAATTGAAAACATTGAGAACAAGAAAAAGTTGACTCCAGTTATCAAAAGTGATGTTCATGCAAATACATTGAGTCTAATGACGACCCATTTGGTTAAAATCCCTATCTGCTTTAATACAAATCCTAAATTGTTTATTACGCTTTCCGAGGAAAAAATCTATCTTAGGGAATAGTTAAGAATGAGAGGCCCTAAGGTCGATAGAATAAGCTTTTCAAGCCAATGCATACTAAGTATATACACTGTCTTCAAAGTATCCTATTTTTGCCATTACCCTTAAGTCACCACCTTTAAATTTACTTTATAAATAGCCTATAAAGACTTTATTCCCTACTAGCAACTTGCTTATCCATCAATTTACTCTTGACAGAGTACTACTAGCTCATAAATATTCATTTTTCTACAACTAGAGTTAATTAAAAATATTAAGCACAATATTATCTCAGCCAAACATAAATATAAAATCAGATTCAATCTTTGAGTTGACCCATATTTACATGGGATGGAACATTCACCCTATTGTTATCAATCCACAGGATTATTTTAATGAAAAAATTAAATACTCAAGTATTTTTAGGCTTGACAGGTGCATTTTTGGCAGTCGGATCTTCCAGTTTGCTAGCTAGAGAAATTCCCATACAGAGTACATCAAAGCTCAGAAAGGATTTGTTAGCGCAATTAGAAACCAATCCAAATGTCAATGAGTATTTGGAGAAAAATAAACCAGAAAGTTATAAGGCTCTGAAAAAACAGTTAGATGCAGGGATTGAGGATGCAAAAAGACCGAGTGAAGATAAAGTAATAAAAAATCTTTGGTCGTTGTCAAAAACTAATCCTCAAATCAAGTGGAGAGAAAATAACGGCAAAATTGAATATCTGATGGCAAGTTGGAAATATGTCAAAAACCCAACCGAGGATTGGAAAGTAGGTACAAAAAAAAGTATAGAAGCACGGACTTGGTTAACAGCCGTTCCTCAAGTTAAGGAATTTTGTCAAAATTGTAAGGGGATAGGTATAAATATTCCCGGTAATATTATGCTTTCTCTGAGGTTACAGCAGTATTTAGGCTTAATTTTAAATAGAAATTCAAATAAGACGCATTTTGTCGAAATGTGGGTGAAAGCTGAAGATTTAAGTAGACCATGTGTCGATCCAGAAATTAATGATTCTAGTTGTAATGTTTTTAAGATTCCGATTCCTGCTAGTTATCCGATTTTGCAAGAGATATACACAACTTCTTATGCCGTTGCTAGCCAAGAACATTATCCTTGGACGGGTTTAGGTTACACCTATGATTGGGGAAATCCGAAAAAACCTCGTGAAGGAGCTAGTGAATTTCTGATCGACGGAACTAAAGAAAAACCGATAGAAGTAGAAGTTGTTTCAGTCACAGCGACGAAAGAATATTGTAATAATCAATATTTAACGCTAAAAAATTAGAAATGAGCGCTCATGAAACACCTTGAAGGTAAAGTGGCTTTGGTAACAGGTGCGACGCGGGGAATTGGTAGAGGAATTGCCATTGGTCTTGGTGAAGCAGGTGCAACTGTATACGTCACGGGTCGCAGCCTCAACAACTCTTCCAGTGAGGGGGTTTCAGGAAGTCTTAGTGAAACGAAATCAGCCATTGAGGAAGTCGGTGGTGTATGCATTCCCGTCCAAGTAGACCACAGCGAGGATGAGCAGGTGCGTTTGCTTTTCGATCGCATTCAAGATGAGCAAAATGGCCAACTCGACCTATTGGTAAATAATGCTTACTCAGGAGTTCAGGCATTAAAAGACGCTCAGGGACAGCCTTTTTGGGATTCTGAACCAAGTCTTTGGGATGCTAGCAACAATGTTGGTCTTCGCAGCCACTATGTTGCAAGTGTTTTTGCAGCTCGGATGATGACTAAGCGTAACTCTGGACTCATTTGTACTATTTCCTCGTGGGGTAGTATGTTTTATCTGTTTAATACAGTTTATGGTGTTGGTAAAGCAGCTTGCGATCGCCTTGCTGCTAATATGGCTGTTGAGTTAAAACCCTATAACGTCACTTCTGTTTCAATTTGGCCGGGTATTGTTGGTACTGAGCTTTTTTCTAGTTTTGCTTCTGAGATGAAACAAACTAATGCTAATCACCCGAAAAACTCATTCTTGAGCGATCGCTACAACTGGGAAACTCCGTTATTTACTGGACGAGCGATCGCTGCACTTGCTAGTGAGCCAAATCTTATCCGCCATACAGGACGCGTACAGATTGTTGCCGAACTGGCTAAGAAATATAATCTTGTAGATGAAAATGGCGATCGGCCCGCATCATTACGCTCTCTGCGTTTTGTACTACCTGCTGCGTTGCCTGTACTGAGAAACTACTCATGGCTCATACCTGATATTAAACTGCCGTGGTCGCTGCTATTATTGAATGCCCTCAGTTCCCCTAAAATTTAACGTGAGTTCGACGAGTGCTATTTTGACCTCTCCCCCAGCCCCTCTCCTACGTCCCTTGCGCGTCTCGAACGCGAGTGCGTCTCTGAAAGAGAAGAGAAGAGAGGGGAGCAAAAACCCTCTAATTTCGTTACTCCTCCCTCTCCCAAGGGGAGACGCACTCGCGTTCGCCTTTTAGGCTACGGTGTACACACATCTCTAAAAATCCTACCCACCCAATATTTTTGTTCAAGTAAAAGTCCCACACTGAGCAAATATCCCGCCCTGAACTAAAGTTCCAGGCTGATAGCTAAAGTCTTCTAAAAGAAGACTAAATAAGAAATTTAGTTTAGTCTTCTTTTAGAAGACTTTCGTTATGAGACTCGGAATTTATTCCGAGGCGGGATAGATACACTGCACCAACACTTGTGTGTACACCGTAGCTCCTAAAAGGAGAGGAAGGCTGGGAAAAAGAGGTCTGTCTAACTCACGTAAATTTAATGGGCATCGGGCATGGAGCCAGAAAAGATGCGTCTTAAATAATGCAATAATAAGTCTTTGATCTCCGTTAACGAGTATTTGAAGTGGATGAATCCACCTTTGAACTCCGTTAACGAGTGTTTGAACTGGATAAATCCACCTTTGATACTCGTGAATCAAAATACCTTTAAAAACCTTGATGTATCCTTACTGCTCACCTACTGTCCACTCCTTTAAAAATAAGTAAATTTTGTCATTCCTTTATTAAACAAGCTGTTTGAGATCGTAAAACGTTTGTATTCTGAATTAATAAGTCTTAATAGTTCTTTTAAAACTGGTGCAAGAAGATTTTCGGTTAATTGTTGATTTAGTTTTAGTTCTAGGTGTTGCAGCCTGTGGCGGACTATTAGCGGCACTTTTGCAACAACCCGTGCTGCTGGGGTATCTCATTGGTGGGATAGTCATTGGGCCAACGGGACTGGGATTGATTAAAGAACTGATTCAAGTCGAGACTCTGGCACAGTTCGGGGTCGCCTTTTTGTTATTCGCCTTGGGTGTAGAATTTTCCTTTGCGGAACTGAAGAAGGTAAAAGCGATCGCTCTTGGTGGAGGTGGACTCCAGATTGCTTTGACAATTTTGGTGACAGTTTTAGTCTGCGGGTTAAGCGGAGCCTGGGGAGCCTTACCTGCGAAGGGGATGTTTTTGGGGTGTATTCTGTCTTTGTCTTCCACAGCGGTTGTCCTTAAGTGCTTGATGGAGCGTAACGAAACAGAAACGCCCCACGGGCAAGTGATGCTAGGGATTTTAGTAGTCCAGGACTTGGCACTAGGACTGATGTTAGCAGTCTTACCAGCCCTCAACCAACCAGCAGAAACTATTGGCATCGCTGTCCTAACAGCGCTAGGTTCGATTGCTTTATTTGCTGCTGGGGCTGTAGCTGCGGGGATTTGGCTGATACCGCCTTTGTTGCAACTGCTAGCCCGTACCGAAAGTAAAGAACTATTTTTATTAGGGGTTGTAGCCCTGTGTTTAGGCATTGCCCTGTTGACAGAGCATTTGGGACTGTCCATTGAAATGGGGGCATTTGTCGCGGGTTTGATGATTTCTGAGGTGGAGTACGCCGACCAAACCCTGACTTATGTCGAACCACTGCGAGATATCTTTGCCAGTTTATTTTTTGCCGCCATTGGGATGTTAATTGACCCAGTGTTTTTGTGGAACAACCTGGAATTAATTTTGGTATTAGTGGCAATAGTTTTCGTCGGTAAATTTTTGATTATCACGCCCTTAGTGAGACTGTTTCGCTATCCTTTGAAAACAGCCATAATCGCCGGTTTGGGACTGGCGCAAATTGGGGAATTTTCCTTTGTTCTCGCTAGTGAAGGGCAGTCTTTAGGGCTGGTGTCTCGACAAATATACTTATTAATTTTGGGAACCACCGCAGTCACTCTGATGCTGACTCCTTTTGTACTGCGGTTAGTGCCATTTTTATTTAACTTTGCCGAATCAATGCCTTGGTTAAAACCGTACTTACAAGAAGATGAGGTGCAGGATGTGTCGGAAGATTTGCCTCTCAAAGACCATGTAGTAGTTTGCGGCTATGGGCGAGTCGGCAAGAATTTGGTGAAGTTGTTGCAGCAACACGACCTACCTGTGCTAGTAATCGACCAATCGGAGAGGAGAATTCAGCAGTTGCGCGAGGCTGGGGTGTCTTATGTCTATGGTAATTGCGTTAGTTTACACGTTTTGGAAACTGCTGGGGTGAATCATGCCAAAGGAATGGCGATCGCACTCCCAGATCCCATAAGTACTCGTCTTTGCTTGAAACGCGCTTTAGAATTGCGCCCAGAATTAGATTTGGTTGTCCGTGCTACCCAGGATAAAAATATTGAGGTGCTGTATCAATTGGGAGCCAGGGAAGTTGTACAACCAGAGTTTGAAGCCAGCTTAGAAATGGCAACCTATTTATTAACTGGCTTAGGCTTGTTGTCGCCGCCTGTAGTCCAACGAGAAATGCAGCAAATCCGCAACGATCATTATTTAGATTTGCGCCCAGAGCGCTCTGCAACTGAAGTTGCTCGTGATTTGCGCCAAGCCACCCGCGATTTAAATCAGCGCTGGTATCCTCTGCCATCGAATTCGCCCTTAATTGGCATGAGCGTAGAAGAAGCAGATATGCGCTATTTAACAGGAGTGAGTTTGATGGCGATTCGCCGCGCTAACGGCGAAGAAATCGATTATCCCAAAAATCAAACCAAATTGGCAGAAGGCGATCGCTTATTGGTGGTGGGAGCTGATGAAGAACTAGCAGCTTTGGCAGAATTCGCTAAGGGACAAGTGGCTGTTCCCGGAGAAAATAGTGCTTGTCAGTGGGTTACAGTCAATGCAGACGCGCCAACACTAGGTAAAACCCTTGCAGATTTAGATATCGCCAAGCAATATGGAGTCGAAGTACAAGCGATCCGGCGAGATGGCAAGTTTATCCGCTATCCGGATGGGGGCATGGATTTGCAAGTCGGCGACCAAGTATTGTTATGTGGTGGTTTGACAGGTTTGAGTCAACTACAACAGTTATTTGCGATCGCCAATCCAGTACCCCTGTCTATCCCAGTGGTGAAAGCTGGTGAAGCAGAAGCGCTCAAAGACTTTTTACCTGTCGATAGAGTGACTGATTGAACTTTAAGACTTTGCAAGCCAAGTGGCTGAATATAGCGATCGCGCCTTTGGGATGGTAGTGACTTGCCTCTCAAGAGGTGCTTTTTCATATTTTTTAGGATAATACCCAGATCCAAGATGTTATCTCTAATGCGGACATCATCATGGATTGAGTAATTTGCAGCTCAGTTTCGGTAACAGTCCATCCATAAAAGCTTAAGAGGATGTTTAAAAACTGGTTGCAGGATAAGGCGACAAATCAAGCTTGAGGACTGGCGATCTTTTGCCTTTGACTACTCTAAATTTTGATTCTCTTTTGCAGAAAAGTATTTAATGGGGTCATCTGCTTGATCTTTGCCAATCGCAGAAGTTTTTGGTCTATTAAATTTGATTATCTTGTTTGAGAAGGAACTTCCAAGAAATAAATTATTCAAGGTGATTTCTAGGAAAGAATTTACCAATGGAGGTAAAATGTACCCTTGATGCA
>NZ_JAVRCK010000126.1:0-19714 GCF_034530815.1 Nostoc sp. DedSLP03 | reverse complement strand
TATTCTTTTTCAGCAGTTCTGATTCCAGTTTACCTAATTGATGACACGCCCTAGATTTTGGTACTAATTCCATTCAGGTATTATGGCAGTTTATATTAACTTATGAGACGGCGTTTATTTGGGCAAAAGCGAACAAGGGTAAATACTTTATTTACCATAGCTATTTTTACTACATTGACAGCAACTAGCAGTATTTCTTGTAGTAAGAATGACAATGTATTAGTAACAGAAATAGGAGTTAGTCAACCTAGCCGTGGTTCAGCTACAACTTCCATTGGTGGGGAATTTTATCTTCAGGGAAAGAATCAGCATTTAAACGGCGACTTGCAAGCTGCGATCGCTTCTTATAGTAAGGCAATTAGTCAAAATTCTCAGTATGGCGCTGCTTACAACGCGCGGGGATTAGCCTACTTTGATTTGGGAGACAAGGAAAAAGCGATCGCAGATTACAATCAAGCACTCCGCATCAATCCTAACGACGCCGAAGCCCATAATAACTTGGGGAATGCCCGCGCCTCACTGGGAAATAACAGAGAAGCAGTTAAAGATTACAGTGAAGCGATTCGCCTCAATCCCAACTATGCCGAAGCCTACAATAACCGAGGAAATGCCCGCGCCACCAATGGAGACAAAAAAGGGGCACTAGATGATTTTGACCAAGCAATTCTGCTCAACCCCAAATATGCGATCGCCTATAATAACCGAGGAAATGCTCGTGCTACCAATGGAGAACTAGAAGGGGCGATCGCAGATTACAGTCAAGCCATTCGCCTCAATCGTAACTTTGCCCCTGCTTACAATAACCGAGGAAATGCCCGCGCCACCAATGGAGACAAAGAGGGGGCGCTCAAGGACTTACAACAAGCAGCAAGTATTTTTCAAAGTCAAGGTAACAACGACTTATACCAACAAGTGATGAATAATATCAAAGAACTTGGACAGTAGCGGGGGAGCAGGGGAGACAAGGAGGACAAGGAGGACAAGGAGGACAAGGGGGACAATGGGGAATTATAGAACAAGTCTCTCCCAAGTCTCCCCCTCTTTTTGATCTACCTTGTCTCTTCTCCATGCCCAATGCCCAATCACAAATGACAAATGACAAATGACAAATGACAAAATCACATCCCAGAACCAATGTGAATGCGATCTTCAACTTCCGCAAATTTTTCCTGTGCCTGTTGTTCAGTACTTAATAGTGAAACGACAATCGCCACAATAAACGCCAGTGGGATACTGATTAATCCAGGATTTTTTAGGGGAAAGGGTGCAGAAGCCTGCTTGAGAATCGTTACTTGAATAGTAGGTGATAAATAAATCAGCACTAAAGAAGAGACAGTTCCTACTAACATACTTGCAACTGCACCATTGGTTGTGAAGCGTCGCCAAAGCATGGATAAGAGCAATGCTGGGAAGTTTGCACTCGCAGCGATCGCAAATGCTAAACCTACCATATAAGCTACGTTTTGCCCTTTAAACAAGATACCCAAGAATATCGCCACTAACCCCAAAAGCATTGTTGCACCGCGAGCCACCTTTAATTGTTCTGACTCGTCGGCATGGCCAGAGCGCACCACGTTCACCCACAAATCGTGGGACAATGCAGCTGCACCTGAGAGTGTCAACCCAGCGACAACAGCCAAAATCGTTGCAAAAGAAACAGCGGCAATAAAACCTAAGAAAGCATCACCACCGAGAAATTCTGCCAACATCGGCGCAGCCATATTACCACCAGTACCAATTTGCTTGATGGCATCTTGACCTACTAGCACCATCGCTCCAAAGCCCAGAATAAAGGTAAGGAGATAAAAAACGCCAATAATAGCTGTAGCGTAAGTAACAGAGAGTCGCGCTGCTTTGGCATCCGGTACTGTGTAGAAACGCATCAGAATGTGGGGTAATCCAGCAGTGCCAAACATCAACGACATCCCCAAGGAGATAGCATCAAAGGGATCGGAAACCAGTTTGCCTGGAGCTAATACACCTGTATACTTTTGGGATGCAGCAGCGAAAAGAGCGATCGGGTTAAAGCCAAATCGTGCCAGTACTAAGATAGCTAGTAAGACAGTTCCAGCGAGCAACAAAACTGCTTTGATAATTTGTACCCAAGTGGTGGCAATCATCCCGCCAAAAATCACATAAGCCATCATCACACAACCGACAATGACCACAGCTAATTCATAATCAAAGCCAAACAGTAGTTTGATTAGCTCCCCAGCACCTACCATCTGAGCAATTAAGTAAAAGCTAATTACTACCAGCGTTCCAATTGCAGAGGCGATACGTACAGGTTTTTGCTGCAAGCGAAAAGCCACTACATCAGCAAAAGTGTATTTACCTAAGTTACGTAGTGGTTCGGCAATTAAGAACATGACAATCGGCCAGCCCACCAAGAAGCCGATAGAATAAATTAAGCCGTCAAAGCCGTTGAGTGCCACCAGCCCAGCGATACCTAAAAAGCTAGCTGCACTCATAAAGTCTCCAGCCAAGGCCAGACCATTTTGGAAACCGCTAATTTTACCGCCAGCTGTATAGAACTGTGCCGTATTTTTAGTGAGCTTCGCCGCCCAATAGGTAATGCCTAAAGAACTGACAACAAACAGAAAAAAGAAAGCGATCGCCAACGGGTTAAACTTACCAAGACTGGTAATATCCGCCGCTAGTGGCAGATCGAACCACACACTATTCATGCTTTTTTTGGTTTAGTATTTTGAATTTAAGAATTGGGAATTGGGAATTGGGCATTGGGCATGGAGAAGAGACAAGGTAGACAAGGAAGAGGGGGGACACTTAGGAGAGACTTGTTCAATAATTCCCCCTTGTCCCCCTTGTCCCCCTTGTCCCCCTTGTCCCCCTTGTCCCATCTGCTCCCCTGCTCCTCTGCTCCCCTGCCCCATGCCCCCTGCCATACCCATTTTCACTTGCGTGTCAGCCTTGCGATTTGGTCGTCGTAACTGCTATTTGCCCAACGCACGTAGATAAAAATTAATATCCATGCTGAAACAATTACCAACGCCCCTAGTAAAATTCCCAGGCTGAGGCCAGGAAATACTAATGACCCCAGCAGGGGCTTATTGAACGCGATTAATAGGATAAAACCGAAGTAAATAAACATCATGACTCCACTGAGAATCAGGGATACCCGCCAACGTTCAGCCGCGAGAGCCTGGAGAGCCTTTGTGCGATCGTTCATGTCTTCCTTTAGGTTGAGAAGATTAGGTCAGATTGTCTCATTGAAGTTGATTTATGCGTAATTTTCTTAAAGATTATTAGTAAATCTATTGCTATATCAGGTAATAAAATTAACTTTGCAAAGTGATATACCCAAATAACAAGACAATAGCGACTCTGTTTTGAGTCAAGAAACATAAAACTATAGATGCAGTTAAACACAAATAAAGCGAATTTATTCAATGATTTATTATTTATTGATTTTTTAGTATTATTTTATACATTTAGTTGAATTACTAACTCAGGAATTAAATTTTTATATACTAAAAAATAAAATAAATAGGTGGTTACTACCAGGTTTTAAAATCCTTCAAGTTTTATGAAATGTTTTTTTAAGTTATTAAATCGACTGACTTCAGTAATCTTAACATTGAAGTTAGTGGATATGCTTAGTTACCTTAAAGACACAACTTGAGTGGCAAGATTACTGTGTTTGATCTGGAAGACTTTTTTAACCTTTCATCTGACCTATTTTGTATCATCGGACAAGATGGTTTTTACCAACAAGTTAATCCAGCATGGGAACAAGTATTGGGATGGAAACCGGAAAACTTAATCGGGCATCTGTGGCTGGGATTAGTGCATCCAGATGATATCACAATCAGTCACTTGCCAACGGAACCACAGCAACAGTTGCAATGGGACAGCCGTTATCTTCATAAAGATGGTAGTTATCGGTGGTTGTGTTGGAGTTTATCAACTTCTCAGAAGGGACTCATTTATGCAGTAGGTAAAGACATTAGCCAACAACTGCGGCGAATAGAAGCGCTGCAAACTGAACGGGAAAGCCTTTATAACCTACTCAATCAGTTACCAGCTTTTCTCTATCTGCAACCGAAGGATTACGGGGTGGGATTTTATAACCAACGCTTCCGTGAGGTATTTGGAGACCCTACAGGGAAACGTTGTTACGAAGCGATCGCCGGATTAAAGCAACCTTGTCCTGAATGTCCTACCTTTCGTGTTTTTCACAGTAACGCTCCACAACTCTGGGAATGGGTGGATAGTAAAACAGGCCGGGTATATCAGATTTACGATTATCCATTCAAGGATATGAATGGTGAGCCGATGGTTGTGGAAATGGGTTTAGATATTACTGCTGTCAAAAAAGCCGAGGCTGCTTTGCGACAAAGGGAGCAGGAATTAACTCAAAAAAATCAACAACTTCAAGAAACCCTTGAACAATTACAAAAGACCCAAGCACAACTAATTCAAACAGAAAAAATGTCTTCTTTGGGACAATTAGTCGCGGGTGTAGCTCACGAAATTAATAATCCCATTAGCTTTATCAATGGCAATATCACTCATGCTAAAGAATACATCCAACAATTACTAGAAATGCTGCAACTTTACCAAAAAGAATATCCTCATCCAACACCATTGATTCAAGAAGAAATAGAAGCGATTGAGTTAGATTTTGTCATTCAAGACCTACAAAAACTGCTAGATTCTATGCAAATCGGCAGCGATCGCATTCGCAACATTGTACTGTCGTTGCGGAACTTCTCACGACTGGATGAAGCAGAAATGAAAGCAGTGGATGTTCATAGCGGTATTGATAGTACGCTAATGATTCTGCAAAACCGCCTCAAAGCCAAACCTGACAATTCCCAAATTCAAATTATTAAAGAGTATGCTCAACTTCCTGTAATAGAGTGTTACGCTGGTCAACTTAACCAGGTGTTTATGAATATTATTACTAACGCGATCGATGCTTTAGAAGAGTTATATGTCAATAACCAGGAGTCAAGTTGTAATTTACAAATCACTATTCGCACTGAGTTACTCGACTCAGATTGGGTTGCGATTGAGATTACTGACAATGGAGTGGGAATGTCGCAAGAAATTCAACAACGTCTATTCGATCCCTTCTTTACAACTAAAGTAGTAGGTAAGGGAACTGGTTTAGGGATGTCAATTAGTTATCAAATTGTCACCGAAAAACATCAGGGTCAACTGCGATGTATTTCATCTATAGGAGAAGGAGCAACATTTATAATTGAGATTCCTATTCGACAAAATAAATCCATACAGCCAAATTTACTGCTTGACAATAAAGAAGTGCAAAATTGCTAAAAACCTTTAATTTTTTGGGATTTTCTATGAGGTTTTTCCAGCAGTTATCAATTGTATTCATAATACATATTTGTAGTGACACAACTATTTATGCCACTACTATGTAATCAGCAAAAATTATAATTGCTAAATAATCTAATTATCTGTACTAGCAGAAAGAACTTTACTGTAATATTCTGTTTTAGTATAGATACTGATAATACTATCACCAACTGCAAAAAAACTGCCTTCTTGCTCATTTTTAGAAAATTGCAAATTTGGGTATTTCGCAGCAGCTTCGTCAGCAGTCATGGCTTTGGCTTTCATTTGCTCTGGCAATAGTCCAGTAGAACCAATGTAAAATACTAAGGGAGATATTTTATTTTGGTAGATATTTTCTACATATTGTTCTAACTTTTTATTTGCCACTGTTAAAGCTGCAACCATTTCTTCTTTATCTATCTGCTTACCAGTTTGTTTATCCTGCAATAACTGCGCTAAACTATCAGCTTCAACTTTCTGAAGAATACCTTCAACAATGCCATTTTGCTCAAGCCCAAGAAAATCATCAAAAATTGGTTGCATTAATTCGTCAACTTTTGTAATCTTGATACGTGATGACAGCAATCTATGCCTCACAGCGAGATTCTGATTAAATGCCATCTCGAAACTCGGTTTAATGATAATTTCTCCAGTTTCTTTGTCATAAAGACGATACATTCTATTGAGAAACTTGTTAGCAGAAGGTAACTTACTTAGGTTCAGAATATCTTGACTGCCAACATCGGCTTTATAGCTCAATTTTGAGTCAATAGTACCATTTGCTAAAGCTTCGCTGATATCAGTGTATTCGTTGGTTGTAGGAAAATTGATGTAAGTATTCTTAGATAGATAGTGCTTTTTAAACTCCTCTAACTGCGCCTCAAGAAATACATCTGATTCCTTTTTTAAGTGAGCAGAAATAATACTAGTCAGTACTTTAATTTCTGCCAGTTCATTGAATAGTCTATCAATACTGCTGTAACTACTATTAGCAGTTACAAGTGGCAAATTATCTAACTGAATCGTATATTCTGCTCGGAAGTCAAATTCTTCTGCGTCCAATATGCCTTTTTGTTTGAGTAAATCAAAGACTTTTTTACTGCTAATTTTGACTTGTAATGAATTTACATTTATTTTGCCGTCACTTACAATAGTATAATTATTAAAAGCGTTGAGGTCATTTACTAACAATCCTGCTACTTCAATAGTAGGAGTTTGGTCTTCCAATTTGGTAAGTTTAACTCTACGTTTGACAAGCATATTGATAGTAGCAGTGTTGCGGCTAAACTTAAACTCGCCCATGTCAACGTACTCAGCATTATCTATATATTCTGTTGTCAACCAAGGTTGTAAAAGTTCTCCATTTTCGTTTCTAACACCTCTAATACGCTTAACACCTGTTCTTTGATAATCTTCTTGTAGGTGCTTGATATTGATGATAATGTTATTGCGGTATTGTCCAAAAATTTGGATTAATTCTACTAGAGAAATTTTATTGTCGCTCATATTGTCACCTTGCGAATAAGGTCAATAATCTTTTATAACAACGGTTATTGAAGTTTATTAATATTCCAAAATAAACTGTTCTTACTGTGCAAAATTTAATGGTAAGTTTGTGGATGATTGAGGGTTTAAGTTTAAACGCAGAGGGGAACCCCCGCAACGCGCTGCCTCCCCCCGTTGTAGCGACTGCCGTCGCGCAGAGTATAGCGCAGAGGAACGCAAAGTAAGTTTTGAGTCTATTCGCTAGGAATTTAGGCAACGCGAAGAACAGCCTTGCCTTTAATTATAGTACAATTGTATCATATAAAGGGCAAATTGTGTAGGCGTAGCTGCTGGTAGATATTGCTTTGTTTTGAGTCTAGATTTAGGCTCCGGGTTTGAAATAATCGAAGAGGCGATCGCCTGAATCTGCGCGAATCAATGCTACAACTACATCTGGTAAGGCAGCTAAACTGGGATAAACCAAGTAACGCGGTTCCCAACGGGGACGGAACTTGTCTTTGTAGGCGTGCAGTCCCTTGAAGTTGTAGAAGCGATTCAAATGCTCGTAAAGATAGTGCAATACTTTCTCTAAGCGGCGCGATTCGGGGTTGTCTCCAACTCCAGCAAGCGCAGAAAGACCAAAATTAAAGCTGTCGTAGCCATTCTCTTTAAAATGCTGGAGCAGGGAAATAAATAGAAAGTCCATTGTGCCATTTTCAAGAGATGAGCGATGTCGCATCATGTCAATAGTCGCTTCGTTAAGTTGGTACTCCCGAATAATGTTGGCAAAGGCGCTAATCTCACCTTCAGGATTATGCACAACAGCAATCTCGCACTCTCGCAGGTAAGCTTCGTCAAACCAACCCAAAGAAAATTGTTTTTCTGAACCTTGTACCATTTTTAGCCATTCATCACTCACAGATTTGAGTCGATGCAATAAATCATTGGCGATGGGTGGTTGGTAAAAGTCGATTTGGTATCCTAGCTTAGTTAAACGACTGATTGATGGTCTAAAGTTTTTACCGGCTTTCCCTTGTAAGGTAAAACTTTTTAAGTCAACGATCGCTTCTTCTCCAATCTTGAGTACTTTAAACCCTAACGACTTGTAAAGTTCAACATCATCGGGCATAGTTTGGTAAAAGCCAGGATACCAGTCATTACGCTGACAAAACTGTTGGAAAGCAATAATTGTCTCTTTGCGGTCTTCAATGGGGCCGATGGGATCTCCCAAAGCGATCGCGCCCCGTCCTTTGGGAACATAAGCAATTACACTATTACCTGAAGGACTGAAATAATAACTTTTATCATTTAAGAGTGTGAGCGCTGCTAAAGAAGAACATCCATATTGCTCGACAATTTCTTTAACTCTTCGTCGCTCATTTGTAGTTGCTAGATTGCGCCAAAACACAGGTTGCAACAGCATTACTATTGCATAAGTAATAGTACTTGCAGCAATAATATAGACAGAATTAGCAAAAAATTCTCCAAATTTACTTTTTGGTTGCAGTCCCCAATTATCCTCGGTGAAGAACATCGCCAAAGTCTGAACTATCGCTTCCCGCCAATTAAAATTCTCTGAAAATTTGCCGTCTAACAAGTAAAATCCAATAGTTCCGTATGCCAGGGTAAATAATAAAGCGCCTATCAGCACTCTGACTCCCCGTGCAATGGAAGGACGGTCTGATTGCGCCGTGAAAGAATGGCGCATCAAGATTAATTGCAGTAACAAAACTCCAGAGAGTAAACTTTCTTCATAGTCCAATCCTTTCAGCAAATGGCTGAAAATGGAAATTATTAATAAACCAATGGTAAGTAACCAGGCTATTTTTTTACGGCGTAATAAATTAGTAGCAAGTGTTAATAAAATAAACCCAGTCAATGCTGCAAATATATGACCGCTAGCACGAATTTCAAATGGTAAAAATTCCTTTAACCATTGATTCCGTCCATACAGGTTAGGTGTAACGGCTGATAATAAATTTACTACTCCGACTAAACCTGTTAGGAAAGCTGCACTCCAAAGTCCAATCTGAGTTTTTAAATTATTTGTCATTTGTCATTTGTCATTGGTCATTGGTCATTGGTCAGTTGTCATTTGTTGTGGCGTTAAAACTCTTAACTCTTAACTCCTGACTTTTGAAACTGTTCTCCGACATAGGAGAGTGAATCTTTAAGATGTTTGTGGAAGTAGTTCCAGCCTACATTAGCACCAGACAAACCATGACCGCCAGGAAATGCATAAAATACGTGAGCAATGCCTAATTTATTTAAGGTTTCGTTAAAGGCTTTGGTAGAGGCTAGCAAATTAGGATCGTTCACACCCGCATCTAGGTAAACACGCAATCGCTTTCTATCTTTAACTGGTAGCTGTTGCACAATTTGTTGAGGACTATTTTGTGAACCGCTGTCATCAGTAAAGTAACCGCTATGGCTAAACAAAATCTGAAAGTTGTTGAGATAGCGCAATCCAATATTAAATGCACCCCACCCTCCAGAAGATAAACCTCCTAGTGCCCAAAATTGGGGTTCTTCCAAAGTGCGGTAGCGCGACTTGACAACTTGTACTAATTCTGAACCAATCAAAGTCCCCATTTTGCCATTCGGCCCATCAAAGTAATCGGGGTCGTATAAAGGACTAGAACCGCGATTATCATTACCATCAGGTGTAATCACAATCGATGGCGGTAATTTTTTACTTTGATAAAGTTCATGCAATACATCTAAAATTGCGTATTTATCAGCATAGGCACGAGCATCATCATGACCCCCGTGTAGTAAGAATATCACAGGGTAGCGCTTTTGGGGATTTTTGCTATAACTAGGGGGCAAAATCACGCCGTAGTTACGGACTGCACCCATCGCTTGGGAGTTGAAGGTTGCTAATTGAAACTTTAGCCCAGTATTTGCCTCTTTTTTGGGTGGGTCTAGTTGTGGCGCACCTAAGATAAATACATAATAATAACCAACGCTAGCCAGGAGTGCGATCGCACCTACTAAGCCAATTAAAAATTTAGAAATCTTCATATTCTTTTAAATTAAAAAAATTCCCTCCATTAGAACTTACTATAATGAATATTTTAAAAATGGCAGTATAATTTTTTAATGTGGTTTTAAAGTATTAACTGGTTGGCAAAATAGTATTATTTTTACTAGTAGTCTGTCAAGTTTGAATTTATGGGTAAGCAGCAAGTTCGTAGTAAGGAATTTAGTCATTAATTTTCTCATGACTAAAGTGCTTACTACAAATTTTTCATTACTAGCTTAGAGCTTTTACTATGGATTTTTAACCTTTTTTGAGCATTTTTTGATGATTAATACTTAAAGTTTTATCAGCCATATTTGCTGTTTCTGAAGCTCGAAATTGTTCGCCGACAAATGTTAATGAATCTGCTAAATGCTTCCGCCAGTATTGCCAAGTGTGACTGCCAGGAAACTGACGAAATGAATTATAAATTTTCAGTTGATTTAGTACCTTACTAAATTGCTCGGCTTCCTTGAGTTCATCAACATCTGATATACCCGAATCCAGGTAGATTTTTAACCTTTTTTGAGCTTGTATAGGAATGGTTTTGATATAAAATATTGGGCTATTCGCCGGGCCACTTTTATCTTTAAAATAACCACTATGACTAAATAAAATCGAGAAACGATCCAGGTTGTGTAATCCGACATTTATTGCTCCCCAACCACCAGAAGATAAACCACCTATCGCCCAAAAATTTGGATTATTTATTGTCCGATAACGGCTTTGCACAACTTTTACTAACTCATCGCCCACGGCTGTAGAGACTTTACCATTAGGGCCATCGATATATTCGGGATCTCGGTACGGACTAGAGCCGCGTTTGTCGTTACCATCTGGTGTAATGATGATACTGGGTGGCAACTTACCTGTAGTATAAAGTTGTTCTACAGTCTTGAGAGCTTGTCCCTTATTCTGAATAAACCAATCACTGGGATTACCATGTCCACCGTGGAGGAGAAAGATTACAGGATACCTTTGTTTGGGGTTTTGCTCATAGCCAGGAGGTAAAGAAACGCCATAAGTGCGACTTCCACCCATTGCTTGACTATCGTAGGTTTCAATTTTATAGGTTAGGGGAGTTTCTGAGTTGCTAGTATTGCGCTGGATTGGAACAACAGAAGGCGTTGTTTGTAAATCCTGTTGTTGCGGTGGTTTTGCAACGACACTTTGGTAAAAATTACAGCTAACTAGAGTTAATACTGAAAATAGCAAGAGAGTTTTAGATTGTTTGTAGTTCATCTTTGAAGGAAATTGAGCATGGGGTAGTCGTTGCTTGTTTTCAAAATCTTATGCAAGTGATATGTCAACGCTGTGTCAACAGAATGGAAACTTTACGACTGGTTGTAAATTAAAAGTCAAGGTTAGGATAAGTTTCTTTACTATGCTTAAAAAGCTGCAACTGAATTTCAGTTCTTTGTTTGGCTTGTTGCTGCTGGTGCTTTCCCTGTTGGCGATCGCTAACGAATTACGTGAGTATAATTATCGTGATATCCTCAACTCTTTAGCTGCTATTCCCAAAAGTCGCGTAAGTTGGTCAATTTGGCTGACAGCTTTGGGCTATCTAGTGATGATTGGGTACGATATCTTAGGTTTTAACTACATTAATCGTTCTTTAAGTTGGAATAAGATAGCTTTTACTAACTTTATTAGCTCTGCATTTAGTAATACCATCGGTTTTGCTTTGCTAACTGGCAGTGCTATCCGTTATCGATTTTATGCTAGTTGGGGAGTGTCAGCAGTGGCGATCGCTCAAGTAATTGCTTTCGCCAATTTTACTTTTTGGTTGGGCATGTTTGCCGTTGCAGGCATTTTATTTATCATCAATCCCCTGAAGATTCCCACTCAATTACATTTACCTTTTGCTACTGTGCGTCCCATCGGCGGAATTTTTCTGCTATTAGTTGCAGTTTACTTACTAGGAAGTATTTTTCTTAAACAACCATTAATAATTCGTAGACATGAATTTCGATTTCCTTCTTTTACAATATCCTTGGCTCAAATAGCAATTTCTAGTTTTGATTGGATTCTTGCGGCAGCAGTTCTTTATGCTTTACTTCCTAGCAATATATCTTTGTCATATTTAGACTTTTTGGGAATTTATTTACTAGCGATGTTTGCAGGTGTGGTTAGTAATGTTCCCGGTGGTTTGGGAGTATTTGAAACTATAATTTTACTGATTCTCTCTTCAAAAGTTTCGGCGGCGGCAGTTTTGGGTTCAATGTTAGCTTATCGGGGAGTCTACTATTTCTTACCTTTGCTAGTAGCAGCAGGTTTGCTCGGAATTTATGAGCTTAGATTTAGAAAGGGGAATTAAAAAATAGAACTGTTGCATGAATCAAAAGCCCTCATCCCCCAACTCCTTCTCCCAAGCTTGGGAGAGGGATTTAGGTGAGGAGTATTTATGTCAAATTCGTAAAATCAGTAACTACCGTTATTTTTAAATGCCGAATCCTGCGGTGCTATCTTCACATTCAGCAGCAGAAATTCCTAATTTTTGCTGAGGCGATCGCTAAACAAATCCCACAAAAATAGTAACAGTTAGTTGCAAATTTTGAAGTAGATTTTCAGAAATCATCATCAAAATTTGGTTTTACTGTTTGAGGATAGAAATAATTATGCAAAATAAAGTATTGTTTGGTGCCATCTTTATGGCAACTTGGGTAGGAACATTAATTCCCAGTGCTTTTGCTGCTTCACCCTGTTCTGTGGGACAAAAGGCTGAGGTTCTTTGGAAAGAATCATGGTATCCGGCAACGGTACTTAAGGTTAATGATGATAAATGCTATATTACCTACGATAGTTATGATAGTTCCTGGGATGAATGGGTTGGCACTGCACGCTTTCGGGCATCATTTAAAGCTGGAGATGCAGTGAGAATTTTGTGGAAGGGTAAATGGTATCCAGGGCAGGTTTTAGAAGTTAGCAACGATCTTTATAAAATTACTTATGATGGCTACGATAGCTCTTGGGATGAGTGGGTTGAACCTGCAAGAGTAAGCAGATAGAGAATATTTCACTTTTATAAGTTTAAAGGGACGATTTCACCTGTTGAAGTCGTCCCTTAAAATTTAAAAGGGTAATTATAAACCGTAGCTACTCACCTCTAAAAGATTGGTTTGGCGTTGCTTTCCCGCCCTGAAATAAATTTTGGGCTAATAGCTCAAGTCGGTTGAAACGGACTGAAATCAAAGTAATCAGAAATGATGGGTTAGACCTCCTATTAATTCGCCAACAGTCTTATTTCATTCGCTCTAGCTCTGTTAAACTGAGAATCATAAGTGAAATCTCGTATACTTTGGCAAACTTATGGAGCCAGTATCACTGACAGCTGCTGCGATCGCAACCTTGGTAATCACCAAAGCCTTTGAAAAAACTGGTGAAATCATCGGCGAAAAGGCTTGGAACGAAGGCGAAAAGTTGTTAGTTTTGCTGAAACGCAAGGAACCTAGCACGGCGAAGGTTATCGAACAGGCTAAAACACAACCTTTAGATTATGGTCAAGCTTATCTTATTGGGCAGCAGGTAGAGGAAGCGGCGAAGAAAGATCCTGAAATTGCTCAAGCTGTGGAAGCATTGGCTAAAGAAGCTCAACCGCAATTGACTCAAACTATTGAAAACTATAAAGGGATAATTATTAAAGGCGGAACTAATACTGTTTCTGGCAATACCTTTAACTTCTGACTACAGCCGCCCGAACGGGAACGGGTAAAGTCAAATCTCTCTACTGAAATACCGCAAAATTTACCCCTGAGTGGGGTGGTGGAATTTGTCGGACGTGAGGAAGAATTGCAAAATCTTCACCAACTTTTGCAGGATAATAAACAAGTTGCGATCGCAGCTATTGCCGGGATGGGTGGAGTCGGGAAAACAGAACTCGCCCTGCAATATGCCATCAACAAGCGCGAAATATACAACGGTGGGCTTTGCTGGTTGCTACCAAAAACTGGGGATGTGGGCATTCAAGTTGTGCAGCTTGCCAGAACGCAGCTTGATTTAAACCCACCAGAAGATTTTGATTTACTCGCGCAAGTGCAATACTGTTGGCGGCGTTGGCGTGAAGGTGATGTGCTGCTAGTGTTGGATGATGTCAGCGATTACGAGGAAATTAAGCCTTACTTACAGTCGCTACCTTCTCGGTTTAAAGTGCTGATGACTACGCGCCAAAACTTGGGACGCATCGCACAGTTATCTTTAGATGTGCTGCAACCAGAAGCGGCGCTGAAGTTGTTAAAGTCTTTACTCAAAGAAACACCAAAGCGAATTGAGCGAGAATTAGCTTTAGCAAATCAGTTGTGTGAGTGGCTGGGATATTTACCTTTGGGCGTGGAATTAGTGGGGCGCTATCTGGCGCGGAAACAAGATTTATCTTTTGCAGAAATATTGCGGCGGTTGGAGAACAAGCGATTAGATGAGCGTTCTCTGTCTAAATCTAAGTCTGAAGCCGATATGACAGCACAAAAAGGTGTGTTAGCGGCCTTTGAGTTGAGTTGGCAGGAATTAGAAGACAGTGATAAGCAATTGGGTTGTTTATTGAGTTTATTTGCAGCCGCACCCATACCTTGGAAGTTGGTGGAACAGTGTTTGCCAGAAGATGCGGAAGATTTAGAAGAAATTAGAGACGACCGCTTGCTGAATCTGCATTTACTCCAGCGCAAAGGTGAGGGAGTTTACCAATTACATCCACTGTTGCGGCAGTTTTTTCAATATAAGTGTACAGGTTTAGAACAGGCAGAAGAATTTAAGCGATCGCTTTGTCGGGTAATGGTAGCAGTTACTAAAGAGATTCATGACTCCCGCACTCTTAAGGAAATCAACGATCTTTCCCGCACCATACCTCATCTGGCAGAAGTAACTAAGAATCTCATTCAATACGTCAGTGATGATGATTTAATTTGGCTTTTCTTCGGTAATGCTTGGTTTTATTATCATCATGGTTTGTATGGTCAAGCAGCACCTTGGTATGAGCAGTGTCTAGAGATAACTAAAAAACGCTTAGGAGAGGAACATCCATTAGTTGCTACAAGCCTCAACAACTTGGCATTTCTTTACAAATCTCAAGGAAGATACAGCGAAGCCAAACCCTTGTATCAGCAAGCTTTAACAATATGCCGACGTTGCCTGGGAGAGGAACATACCGATGTTGCTACTATCCTCAATAATCTAGCGGTATTATACAAATTTCAAGGAAGATACAGCGAAGCTGAATCCCTGTACCAGCAAGTTTTGGTAATGTTGCAATCTCTGCTAGGAGAGGAACATACCGATGTTGCTACTAGCCTCAACAATTTGGCGGTACTCTACTATTGTCAAGAAAGATACAGCGAAGCTGAATCCTTGCACCAGAAAGCTTTGGCACTATTCCAATCTCTGCTAGGAGAGGAACATACCGATATTGCTACTAGCCTCAACAATTTGGCGGTACTCTACGAATCTCAAGAAAAGTACAGCGATGCTGAAGCCCTGTATCGCAAAGCTTTAGAAATGAGGCAACGGCTTCTGGGACAAGAACATCCCGATGTTGCCATTAGCCTCAACAATCTGGCAGCACTATACGAATCTCAAGAAAAGTACAGCGATGCCGAACCCCTGTATCTGCAAGCTTTAGATATTTTTGAGCAACGGTTAGGGACGAATCATCCCTATACTGTTAGTTGTTATAAAAATATTGCAAATATTCGCGATCGCCTTCCCCCAAATCCAGAATAAGCTAGTTTTATGCAAAGCGTACCGTAATAAAACTGAAAAGTGCGATTGCTTAAACTCGGCCATTCGTGTTCTGAACGAGAATGTTCTTGTTTCAAACGAGAACGTTCCTGTTTCAAGTGAGAATGTTCATGTTTCAAACGAGAATGTTCTTGTTTCAAACGAGAACGTCTTAGTTCCGAGCTAGTCGTTCCTTGTTTTGAGGTGGAATGATGGTGTTGTAAAGGCGTAGGCGTAGCCCTTCGGCTGCGCTCAGGAACCGCCCGTCGTAGACATCGCTCTGCTTTAAAGTATAAATCTACAGGCGATCGCTTAAAATGGAATCCATTCCAACTGATCGATCCATTCTTCTGCCTCAGTAGTCTCCCAAACTAGCAATAGTTCTTGTGCTAATTGTCCTATTGGTATTCTCGGACGCAACCAGAATAAGCCCCAAATATGTCCACCTTCTGCCCAATGTGTCTCTAAATGAGCCGGCATACTAGCGCGGTTATCTGTCACTAACAGCCGTTGAGATAATTGCAGATAAACCAACACATCAGGGTCTAAAGTTCCTAATGTTGGTGCATTATTTTCACCCACACGCAAAATATCTATCGCCGAGTTAAGACGAAGAACAGCTATTTTCAAGCGCGGCGACAAATTTTCATCGAGCAAAAAACGAACTTTCACTAAGCACTTACCTGACGTTCATTTCTTTGAGTTTTTAAAATTCTGAGGCGCTGTACTAAAAGTGAAGGATTTGCAAGCGATTCTTGGTAACGCTGTTTGCGCCATGTTGCCAGACGTGAGAGATAAGCTTCGATATCGGTGCGATTATGGAGATAGTAAGTAATAGTAGCGTGAATTTGCTCCAAACTTAAACTAGGTAGATTAGCAGCAATTTCTTCCGGCGTATATCCTTCCAAGTAATAATCCAGTACATTGTCGAGGCCGATGCGGTGTCCTTTCAGGCGAATATCATCGGCTGATAAAAAGTCAAAATAATCTTCTAGTTGCATAGGTCTACCCAAATACAGTTCATCGCTATATTATCTCGCCTTAAGCCTTATCGCTACGCAATCAAGATACAGTGCGTAGTGAAATTCCCATATCTGCCAAAAACTTCATTTTACTGGTGGTTAAGCAATTTTAAATGGATAAACCTGTTCTTGAGTCAACCACGCTGCATAAAGTAGAGATTGATGAATATCTTCTGCTTCTAAATCAGGATATTCTTCTAAAATTTCTTCCGCAGGTTTTTCATTAGCTACCAAATTGACTACTAAAGAAACCGGAATTCGCATTCCGCGAATGCAAGCTTGTCCAGCCATAATGCTAGGGTCAAATGTAATTCTATCTAGACCTAACATAAAATTATCTCTCCAAAATCTATCTCAAAAACTAACTTCAATCCACAGCAAACGCTACCCTAGAAATCAGTATCACTCAAACCTTGAAGTTTCAACTATGATAGCCTCACCCCAACAAAACTACGTCACCGTTGAAGAATACCTCCAAATGGAGGAACAGAGCGATATCAAGCATGAATATATAGACGGCTACATCTACGCAATGGCTGGAGCGCTAGATCCACACGTTACCATCGCGGGAAATCTGTTCGCTCTCCTCCGTAATCATGTGCGCGGCTCTGGTTGTCGTGTTTACATTGCTGACATGAAAGCCAGAATTGAATCTCTAAATCGCTTTTATTATCCCGATGTGATGGTTACTTGCGATCGACGAGATCGAGAAACGCCTGGTTATAAAAGATTTCCCTGTTTAATTGTCGAAGTTTTATCTAATTCTACCGAAGCTTTTGATCGGGGCGATAAATTCGCTGATTATCAAACACTCGAAAGTCTGCAAGAATATGTTTTAATTAATACAAAACGTCAGCGAGTTGAGTGTTTTCGACGTAATGATCAAGGGTTATGGGTTTTACAATCTTACACATCAGAGCATCAATCATTTCGACTCAATAGCGTGGATTTTGAGGAAACAATGGCAACACTTTACGAAGATGTAGTTTTTGAATAATCAATTATTATAGGGCATTCGACGCAATATTTAGTAAACTATATAACTGATAAGCCTTGAAGGCTTCCTTAACCAGGCGGAAGCGTTAATGAAAGCAGGCACAATTGATTAAAAAAAGTTATGGCGCTCATAGTTCAGAAATACGGTGGTACATCTGTCGGTTCAGTAGAACGTATTCAAGCTGTTGCACAGCGTGTTTATAAAACTGTTAAAGCTGGAAACTCTATCGTCGTAGTGGTTTCGGCGATGGGCAAAACCACCGATGGACTCGTCAAACTAGCTACTGAAATTTCTCCAAATCCTAATCGCCGGGAAATGGATATGCTGCTTTCCACAGGCGAACAAGTAACGATTGCCTTACTCAGTATGGCTTTGCAGGAACTCGGACAACCTGCAATTTCCATGACTGGCGCTCAGGTAGGAATTGTTACCGAAGCTGAACACAGCCGCGCTCGGATTTTACATATTGAAACTACTCGCCTAACTCGCCACATAAATGAAGGTAAAGTAGTTGTAGTAGCTGGCTTTCAAGGTATATCCAGCGTCGGAGAGATGGAAATTACGACTTTGGGTCGTGGTGGTTCCGACACCTCAGCAGTGGCGATCGCAGCCGCATTAAAAGCGAATTTTTGTGAAATTTATACAGATGTTCCAGGTATTCTCACTACAGACCCCCGCTTGGTTGCGGAAGCTCAGTTGATGGATGCCATCACCTGCAATGAAATGTTGGAACTAGCTAGCTTGGGCGCAAAAGTGTTGCATCCCCGTGCTGTGGAAATTGCCCGTAACTACGGTGTTCCCCTTGTAGTTAGGTCTAGCTGGACGGATCAACCAGGTACTTGGGTGACATCAACCAAACCCCAAGGGCGATCGCTAATCAATCTAGAAATTGCCCGTCCGGTGGATCATGTAGAATTTGACACTAATCAAGCAAAGGTGGCTTTGTTGCGCGTACCCGATAAACCAGGTGTGGCAGCGAGATTATTTGGCGAAATTTCTCGGCAAAAAGTAGATGTAGATTTGATTATTCAGTCAGTTCATGAAGGTAACAGTAATGACATTGCCTTTACTGTCACCACACCAATATTAAAACGGGCAGAAGCAGTAGCAACAGCGATCGCCCCAGCACTGAGGAGTCAATCTAACCCCAAATCTGACGAAGCCGAGGTAATGATAGAAAATAACATTGCCAAAGTCAGCATCGCAGGTGCAGGAATGATTGGGCGTCCTGGTGTTGCTGCAAAGATGTTCGCTACCTTAGCTGAAGCAGGCGTGAATATTCAAATGATTTCCACCAGCGAAGTGAAAGTAAGTTGCGTAGTCGATGCCGCAGAATGCGATCGCGCCGTTTTAGCACTTTGCGCCGCCTTTGAGATCGAAGCAGGGGAGCAGGGGAGCAGGGGAGCAGGGGAGAGTCAATGTATAGATTCCCCTCTGCCCCTCTGCCCCTCTGCCCCTCTGCCCAATTGTCCTCCCGTTCGCGGTGTAGCCCTAGACTTGAATCAAGCGCGTCTTGCGATTCGCCAATTGCCAGATCGTCCGGGAATGGCGGCGAAGTTGTTTGGATTATTAGCGCAACACAATATTAGTGTTGATATGATTATCCAATCTCAGCGTTGCCGGGTGATTGATGGTGTTCCTAGAAGAGATATTGCCTTTACAGTCTCGCAAATAGACGGGGAAAATGCCAAAAAAATGCTTACTCAAGTAGCAGCAGAGTTAGGATGGGGGGAAGTTGTTTTAGATAGTGCGATCGCTAAAGTAAGTATTGTCGGTGCAGGGATGGTAGGACAACCAGGCGTTGCCGCTAAAATGTTTGAAGCTTTAGCTCAACAACAAATCAATATTCAAATGATTGCCACTTCAGAAATCAAAATTAGTTGTGTTGTGCCACAAGAGCAAGGTGTTAAAGCTTTGCAAGCCATTCATGCAGCCTTTGAACTGGCTGGTAGCGAGAAATTTGTCGTGCCAGCGTAAAATCTGAATCAATGAGCTTTCACCCTAAATCCCTCTCCTAAGCTTGGGCTACGGTTTACACACAAGTCAAATTACCCCCCTTAATCCCCCCTTGTAAAGGGGGGAAACCGGAAATCTTGTTCCCTCCCCTTTATAAGGCTTGTCATTACCAACATCTTTTAAACTGACTGGGTGATAAAA
>NZ_JAVRCK010000125.1:0-20212 GCF_034530815.1 Nostoc sp. DedSLP03 | reverse complement strand
TTCAAATCCTTTACCTGTGGTACTTTAACGAGTATTGTCGCCCCCTCAAGTAAAATACTTGGAGGTTGTCCCTCAATGTAGTCTGAAAGAGGAAACATTGGATCTTCTTCAACCCTCTGATATGAGATAATTTCTAGTTCGCTACCCAAGTCACCCAATAGCGCAATAAAAACAAACCCACCATGCTGGGCACATTGCCCAAGAATCTGATGAAACCATCCATGTTTAATAACAATGGAAACCATCAATCAAACTACTTGTTTAATATTAAGGATTTTGTCATTTTTTATACTAAATTACAAGTACATTGCAACGCTTGCTGAAGTAGCATTTGATATTCTTCATCTTTAACCCGATAAGCGCCAAACCTCTCTAAATGAGGATTCATCATTTGGCCATCAAAAAACACAAATTTTCTCTGACGCAATCTTTCCACCAACTTAACCATCGCCACCTTTGAGCCTTCGGGAATGCGGTAAAACATCGACTCGCCAATAAAAGCCCCACCAATCACAATCCCTAAAATTCCCCCAGCTAATTCGTCACCTTGCCAAGTTTCAAAACTATAAGCATAACCACTCTGGTAAAGTAGCCAGTAAATCTTTTCCAATTCCGGTGAAATCCAAGTTGTCTCTCTATTAGCACAGCCAGCCACCACAGCTTGGAAGTCCCGATTAATCGCCACAGTAAACCGTTCTTGATTCAGAACACGCTGTAAAGACTTAGGGTAACGAAACCGTTCATCCAAAGGAATAAAAGTCCGATCGCGACTTCCGTACCAACTCAGGCGATCGCGCTCATCAGCCATGAGAAAATAGCCTTGTGCATAACCCTCAACAATAGCCGCGATATCATATTGCATAAATAAAGATAAAAAAACACTCTTAGAAACGCAATTTGATGCTAAAAAATCAACCTCTGCGTTTCCCCTTGCGTCCCTCTGCGTTTAAAAAAAGATGACTCAACCAATTCCACCCATCACCCTACCACCGCCCGAAAACCCCCTACTCGAAGGTGAATGGTTACGAGAACGCTTACAACGGTGGCTAGATACAGAATTTATCCCCGAAGCAGTCAACCAAAATATTGCCCAACGAGCCGCACAGATTTTTGTGCGTCAACGCATGGAAGGAGAAAATGACCTTGGTTCTCTGGTAATTGCCATTGTCACAGAGATGCAGTCCTATGATTTTTCCAATAGCTTCTATGGAGAGTTTGCGATCGCTAACGCCGTCAGCGATCTACTCTTAGAAAGTCTGGGAATTGATAAGTGTTGTGGTCAATAATATTTTGTCATTTGTCCTTTGTCCTTTGTTATTTGTTCTTTACCAATGACTAATGACTAATGACTAATGACCCTTACGGGTTCGCCAGTCACTCATGGGGGAAACCCCCAAGACCGCGCTGGCTCACTAATGACTCTTAACTACCAACTAGACTTAACAACTCCAGGTAAAAGACCTTCATGCGCCCATTCTCGCAGTACGTTCCGAGACAACCCAAAATCGCGGTAAACTCCTCTAGAACGACCAGTCAACCAGCAACGGTTGCGGTGGCGGGTGGGCGCACTGTTCCGGGGTAGCTGTTGAATCTTCCGGTGGATTTCTAGTTTATCCAAAGGAGATGCTGCACTTCTGAACTCTTCTAAGAGAGCTTCCCGCTTGTCAGCATACTTTTCGATCAACTTGGTGCGCTTTTTCTCGCGCTCAATCATGCTCTTTTTTGCCATATATTCTCTAACTTATTTGAAGACACCGTTTTCCATTCTACAGTCTCTCCATCAATTCTGGGGTTACTTATGTCGCTTATCCTACAACCACTGGCTTATTTGCAGCCGGACATAAATCGGCAAGCTCGCAAGCAACGCAGACGGGAGAGCGGGCTTTACAAATAGCACGACCATGATAAATCAGCCGAATTGACCAATTTTCCCAATCAGGCTGAGGCAATAAACCCATTAAATCTTGCTCAATCCGAACGGGGTCTGTATGTTCAGTTAAACCCAAGCGTTCGCACAGGCGCTTAACGTGAGTATCTACTGTCACGCCAGCATTAATGCCATAGCCATGAGCTAGGACTACATTTGCTGTCTTGCGCGCCACACCTGGAAGCTTTAATAATTGCTCCATTTGGTTGGGGACAACAGAGTTAAACTCAGTGACAATCATCCGACAGGCGGCTTGAATGTTCTTGGCTTTATTGCGATAAAACCCTGTTGAACGCACCAAACTTTCTAATTCTACCAAGTCAGCGATCGCTAAACTCACAGCATCAGGAAAGCGAGCAAATAAAGCTGGTGTTACTTTATTCACTCGCTCATCAGTACACTGAGCCGAGAGAATTGTTGCCACCAACAGTTGTACTGGCGTTGAGTAGTTCAAAGAGCAAGTAGCATCTGGATAAAGACGCTTCAGCCGAGCTAAAATTTCTATCGCTCGTTGCTTTTTAGATGACGATTTGCGGATAATGCTTACTGGAACAATTTTTGTACCCATTCCAATTGGCTAGTTAATTGGGTAGTTTCTTTGACGATCAGAAAAATTCCTAAGCCTAAGAGTAACACCAAACCGGTTTGCATTACACTTTCTTGAATGCGGGCGGGTACAGGCTTACCGCGTAAACCTTCAATTAGCAGAAAAGCGAGTTGTCCGCCATCCAGAGCTGGTAAAGGCAAAATATTGATAATAGCCAAGTTAATGCTGATAATTGCCGCAAAAGACAACAAGTTTGCGCTATTATCATCAGCTAATTTTGCCCCGATTTTGACAATATTAACTGGGCCAGAAACTTGTCCAGCAGTTTGTTGAAAGTTGGTAATCAACTGACCAAAACCGCTGAGTGTACCAACAAATAATTGTTGAAATCTGTTAGCAGCAAGACCAAAAATTTCAAAAGGACTATTAGGACGGCGATAAATTGCTGTAGCATTTGGACTGAGTGCCACACCAACTACGCCTTTGCCATCGGCTCCCAATTTCGGAGTTAATTTCAGGGTTTGTTGTTGGTTTTCACGCAGAATTTTCAGTTCGATTTGCTGATTGGGATGAGTTTGAATTTCTTTAGTCAGCAAAGGAGTTGATTTATCAGAAGCCGGGAGTTCTTGACCGTTAACAGCCAGAATAATATCTCCTTCCCGAATTCCCGCTTGGTAGGCAACAGATTCTTGATTAACAGGCTGGACAATTACACCAGCTTGATAAGTTAATTCCTTGGGAATGCCAACGATACCCAATTGCAAAGCCAACACCAAGTAGGCAAATATTAAATTGGCGATTACTCCAGCACTGATGACAATCGCTCGGTCTAAAACTGGACGATTACGCAGCAGATTTGGGTCATTGGGTGGAACATCGCTATCGGGGTCATCATCGGGAAAGCCCACAAAGCCGCCCAAGGGAAAGGCGCGGACAGCATATTCGGTTTGCGAACCTTGGTACTTCAAAAGAACCGGGCCAAAACCCAAAGAAAAACGGTTAACGAGAATGCCTTGAGAACGTGCTGCAACAAAATGCCCCAACTCGTGTACCAAGATCAAAACAGCCAAGACTGCGATCGCTGCTAAAACTGACATAGAGTAAATTGTGAAGATATTAAGCTATAGTTATCTCCATTCTAATTGGGCATTGGGCATTGGGTATTGGTCATTGGGCATTGGGGAGGCAGTGCGGTCTTGGGGTCTCCCCAAGTGGAGCAACTGCCGTCATTGGTCATTGGTCATTGGTCATTGGTTTTTAACGAAGGACAAAGGACAAAGGACAAATGACTAATGACAAATTACAAAACTTCACGTCCCAAGTAAGGTTGCAATACTTCTGGTATCCTCACCGTCCCATCAGGTTGTTGATAATTCTCCAAAATTGCTGCCATCGTCCTTCCCACCGCCAAACCCGAACCATTCAGAGTGTGTACGAACTGAGTGCCTTTCTTCCCCGCCTCTTTGAAACGAATATCAGCCCGTCGTGCCTGGAAATCTATAGTATTGGAACAGCTAGAAATTTCGCGGTATTTTCCAGAAGAGGGCAACCAAACCTCTAAATCATAAGTTTTGGTAGAGGCAAATCCTAAATCCCCAGTACTTAAATTTACTACTCGGTAAGGCAACTTCAACGCCTGTAAAATTGCTTCTGCATTCCCTACTAATTTCTCCAGTTCATCAAAAGACGTACTAGGTTCGACAAACTTCACCATTTCTACTTTGTTAAATTGATGCAGGCGAATTAATCCCCGCATATCGCGCCCATAACTACCAGCTTCGCGGCGAAAACAGGGAGTAAAAGCACAGTGGTAAATAGGCAAATCTTCAGCAGCGAGAATTTCACCCCGGTAGAGATTTGTAACTGGAACTTCCGCTGTCGGAATCAGCCATAAGTCATCATCAGCGCATTTAAAGCTTTCTTCCGCAAACTTGGGTAACTGACCGGTCGCCGTCAAAGACTCAGTATTAACTAACAGCGGCGGACTAACTTCCACATAGCCAGCCTGAGTATGGAGACTTAGCATAAATTGAATTAATGCCCTCTCCAATGCTGCACCAGCGCCTATCAATGTCACAAAGCGACTTTGGGCAACTTTTACAGCTCGTTCAACATTGAGAATACTCAGCTTTTCGCCAATTTCCCAGTGAGGGAGAATATTCGGATTTTGGGAAATGTACTCATCACCCCAACGCCGCACTTCTACGTTATCTTCCTCATTCTTTCCAAGGGGTGTAGAGTCGCTTGGCAAGTTGGGAAGTGCCAACACAAGTTGAGCAATTTCAGCTTTGAGGTTTTTTTCCTGGGGTTCGAGTTCACTCAATGTCGCTTTGACAGAGTTACCTTCATCCCGCAAAGCTTGAATTTCTGGGTCTTGAGGATTGATCCCAGATTTTATCTTCTGGCCGACAATTTTACCAATTTCGTTGCTCCGGGCTTGCAGTTGACTACGCGTCCCCTCAAGTTCCCGTTGTTGCCGATCTAACAGTAATATCGGTTCGATGTCGTATTTACCACTACGACTATTCAATCGTTCTTGAACTAATTGCGGATTTTCCCGTATTTGCTTGATATCCAGCACAGATTTTTCTCAATTTTTAGCCTATTATCTACCTGCCAACACATCAGCATATACTGATTTTGGCTTTGTGTGAGCAGAAAAGCAACCATTTAAATTTAGTATTATTCTAATTTTCTAGATTCCTGAGTGTTTGCAGGTGAGGCTAGCCAGTAGGCAAGTACGCCTGATAAACCACTCCAGTAAACTGCCTGGTTTTGGCTATTATCGCGTTCCATAAAGATTAGAGAACTTCATAATCCAATCATCAATGTGTTAAAAAATACTTGTATACCAAACTTGCATATTTATAGTTTTTTCCTAGTGTCAGACCTCCAATAAAAATTAATTCACTGTGATAACGGTTCTAATATCACTCTTTAGATGGGTGCTAACATCAGAAACTGGTATTACTATTCACACTTTAATTTAATAATTTCGGAAAAGTACAATCAACATATTTGAATTATTGCCATACAACCTCTGAAAAAGAAGAGAAAAGAAGTCAAAAGAATTGCTGATTTTTGACTATTACCTTTTCTTCTGACTTTCTTTTCTAGGGTCGGTTAATGCGATTGAGTAACCAAAGTGACGCCACCAGTCCTGCAAAGTGGGCTGAGACGGTGTTGGTGTTTGCTTGTACTACAAGCATATCTAGACCGCTAATAATCCGGGTAGGGTCAAAAAATTGGGTAGTTATCGCTTGTGGAGATATGGATCGTGCTACCAGTGTGCCAACGATCGCCTGCGCCCCCAAAAGAGTCACTAGCGTTCCTGCTAAATTCACCCACACCCCTAAGCGTAATACTTGCACAGTCTCGCTTTTCCGAGGACGGTTACTGGGATTGGAGGATTCCAATTGCTTGCCAATTCTCGTATAACGGTAAGCTAAATAAATCCCCCCACCTAAAACAACCAGTCCACAAATTGCTAAAAATACGCCAAAGCCAGTCCCAGGATTATTACTAGGACTGCCAGTTCTTTGATTAAAGATGGCAAACAGCAGCACAATTATGCTAGAAACAACGCCTAGTACTAGCTGAATCCAGAAGCTAATCCAACCTGTAAGGCGAAAAGTTTGGGCAATTGCCCTAAGAGTTGAGGAAGATGATGGGGCATCGGGAGTTTGTGACATAGCGATCGCTAATATGCTGGGTGCTTGATAAAGGAAGGCGAGGAGGAGAGGACGAAGGGAGTTTAGCGCCTTCTTTGATAAATTTACTATCACACTTGTCAAATAAGACAAGAAATTCTGCGATCGAAGAAATCAGAAATGGTTAGTACTTAAGTATGTCTACCGACGTAGCAGTTCGATCTCAGATATATCCCACAGCTTAAGATTTTAGAATTTGCATTGGGAAAATCACTGTAAAACAAAGTGTTTATTAAGCTTTACAGACAAAATAGCATTTTACCTGTAAAATTTCTTCGATGGCATTTTATTGCTTAAGCAGCTCGGCATCAGTTAACACCAAGATACTGAGTCTCTCACTGTCTGTTCGCTCCTCACCACACCGTATCGAGCTTGAGTAGGGGTACATTGTTTTGTGCCCCTAAAACTCGCAAACTCGCCCCACAACTTCACAGGCGTGGGTAATTGTTTGATGTTTACGCAATGAATATCTAGTCTAAGTAGCTTTATATGTATTACTCGCGTAGTAGTAGCACTGTATACTGACTACAAGGATTGTAGACTTTACCCTAAGGCATTTTTTTAGCCATTCACAAACCATGAAACTTGAGGATATATATCAATTTTTTGAGAATCCTCCGCCAACTTACCTTTGTCAGGAACTAGCAGTTTGTTACATACTGTCTGTTTTATTACAAGGTGAATCCTACGGAACCGAGTTGATTGAGCAATTAGAAACTGAGTATCCCGTCTATCGGCTTTCAGATACCGTACTTTATAGTGCAATCAAATTTCTAGAAGACCAAAAGGCAATCACTGGATATTGGAAGAAACTCGAAGGACGGGGGCGCCCCAGGCGGATGTACCAAGTTTCTCCCGAATGGCAAGTTCAAGCTCAGGATTTAGCTTTTCAATGGCTTAACTACATCAACAAAAGGAAAAAGTAACAAATCATTGATAATGAATAAGTCTCCTCCAGTCAAACACTAACAATTAGTTATGGATACTGCTATTCTGCCATCTACCTTCCTGCTGACCTTGTTGTTATCGGTTGGGCTGTTTTTCTTTATTCGTGCCTCGACTAAAGACCGCACAGAAATAGCCCACCTAGTATCTGAGCAAGATGAAGCTGTTTTAATGTCTCAATTAAAAGAGTATTTTCGATCGCGGTCTTACCGAGTGGCAGCGGTAGACCGAGAACAAAATCAGGTAATTTTTGAAGGTAATGTTCGTCCCAGTTGGTTTTTAGCCATATTTCTAACTTTATTGGCAGCGATTGGGATTGTTTGTCTATCTCTGGTTGCATCCCTGCTTTTTCCTAGCCTGAGTACCCTTGTTCTGGCGATGGTACTGCTGTCGCCTTTAAGTGGTCTATTTTATTGGAAAAAATCTGGAAGACTTGAGAAGGTATCGCTCAAAGTAGAAACAACTCAGAGCGAACAAACCTCCTCAAGTAAGATTGCTGTAGTTGCCCATCGAGATGAACTGGGCGAGTTGCAAAGGACTCTACAGCTCAAGCCTGGGAAATAATTGATTTTTGCGACCATCTCTTAACTATGATATGCAGACTTCTGACCTAACCTACTATGCAGGCAATGGAAAGTAGTCAGGAGAAAATCAAGACTGCTGCTTTGCCAGTTTTCCCCACGACTTTGGTTGTGGGGAAAAAATTTAAATTCATTAACTTAAATTCATTGACAGAGCTTACTTAACCATCTACGGCATAAGAGCGCAACTTCACTCTTCTTTTTAGAGGCACTTGGCTCTATACCCATTCCCTTCTGCGTCATCAAAGTAGTATCAACCCATGCAATCGAGCGTGGTTTGAAACAGGTTCACTTTCCAACTACCTGGATTAGATTTACTGGCAAATCAGCTACAAACTAAAAAAAAATTAAATTTTGCATAAACTTAGCAATTTTGCCAGTTAATAGTAGTCAGGAGCCACATTCAATGCTCAAGATGACCATCTATGGTTCACCGACTAGCTAAAGCAAGAGGTTCTTGACCTGGTGAAGGTTCCAACACCCTCAAACTAGGAAACAAGAAATGGTTTTCCTCTACGTATTGAGCACCAAACAGTCCCTTTTCTGCCCAGAAATAACGATCTGTAGTGTGTTCATTTCGCTTTACAAGTAGCAACGCTGGTGGCAAAATCCCTTCAGCTTGAATGAATCTTCTCGCTGCTGTTACTGGCTTTTCTTCGCCACTTTCGATGCTATATTGAGGCACGTGTTCCAAAATACGCCGTCCTTCCTGACGACGACGACTCTTCCTTTTGCGTCTCCTTGCCAATATACTGTCCTCCTCTTTCAAGCTATAGATTGTAGTGATAGCTACAAAATCCGTCGTCATTATATAGGTTCTAGTTCAGAATATCAATAGTTTTTAACCTTTTAATATAAGAAAGTTAATATCTTTGAAACATCAAGAAAATAAAATCACCTAAGAATATAATTCCTTAGTACAAACCATCTCTTTTGAAGATTTTAGTTAAGCTTGATGAAATGAGTGAGGTAAAAATTAAGTATCCTCTCTTACATCATGCCTCAAAATCTATAATCTTGAGCAAAAGCTAAAAAATGTTAATGTCTGCCAGTTCTGATTTTCTTGCTCTGTGTCGAGAGCAAATAGCGCTACTAACCCAAGGGCTAGGAGCAACTTTAAGTATTGTGTACTTAACACAAGAATTGGTAGATACTCCTTCTGGCGATGCCAAACTGATTCCTGTGGTGATTTACCCGGAAACAGCATTATTGCCGCCAGGAGAGGAAACTATTGAAGCGACGGCATACAAGCAACTTCAACTTGGAAAGGCGTTTATATTACCCAATCAACAGGGAAGGTTATTGACAGCAGGTTCAGAATCTCCAACTTCGTCACGGGAGTCTGAGATACCAGATACGTCTCAACCCGATCTCAAAGAGGAATACCTACTTAGTGGCAACCAAATTGTTTTACCTTTGATTTATGAGGGTGTGATGATGGGGTTATTAGTGACAGGTAGGAAAGACCGGGTATGGAATGAACACGAACAAAGTCAGATTCAACGGATAGCCCAAACATTAGCGATCGCTTGTATTTTAGATCAGCGGCGAGCATGGTTTGAGCAACAGTTGCGCGAGCAACAAATTCTCCAAGAAAAACAGCGGGATTTGCTGGATAATCTATTGCATCAGTTTCGTAACCCATTAACGGCGTTACGGACTTTTGGCAAACTGTTATTGAAGCGACTACGACCAGCAGATGCTAACCGGGATGTGGCAAATAGTATTGTCAGAGAAAGCGATCGCCTTAAAGAATTACTGCAACAATTTGAACAAGTAATTGACTTGACAGAGGCAGATTTAGCGCCACTACATCTACCGGAAGATGGAGTATTTGTAGAAGCAACTATTCAAAAATCCGCTCAACCGCCGCTATTATTGCCGGGAACGGGAGATAAAGCAGTTGACTGCTCCCTAGCAGATATATTAGAACCATTATTAATATCAGCCAAAGCGATAGCTCTTGAGCGAAAGCTAAAACTAATAACTGAAATTCAAGAGAATTCATCTCTAGTACGTGCCAATGTCAAAGCATTACGAGAAGTGTTAACTAATATTATTGATAATGCTTTGAAATACACTCCCACTGGTGGCAAAATTTTGATTCAGGCAGGGCAAAAAAAAGCTCATTTTCAGGGAATAGTTATTAGTGATAACGGGCCCGGTATTCCACCCCAGGATTTAGAACATCTTGGAGAACGGCATTATCGCGGTGTACAAGCGCAAACAGAAATTCCCGGTACAGGTTTGGGGTTAGCGATCGCTAAACAACTAATAGAGCAAATGCAGGGCGAAATTGAGGTTTTCAGCCCTGCAATCAACTCTAAATTCACTTCACCCAATGCGCCGGGAACTACATTTATTATTTGGTTGCCGAAAGTTGAGAATTAGTCTATTAAGAACGAACCGCAGTTGTAGCGATCGCGTCGAGATGTGCGATCGTTTGCGGTGAAAGTTGCAGGTCTGCCGCTTTGGTGTTTTCGTGCAGATGACTAATGGATGACGTTCCAGGAATTAACAGGATGTTCGGCGATCTCTGAAGCAGCCATGCCAAGGCGACCTGCATGGGTGTGGCTCCAAGTGATGCTGCAACAGCATCGAGCGCTGACGATTGCAACGGATTGAACCCACCCAGCGGGAAGAACGGCACATAAGCAATTCCCTGCTTCGCGAGGTCGTCAATGAAAGCGTCATCTTCCCGGTGCGCTACGTTGTACTGATTCTGCACGCAGACGATTTCTGCGATCGTTTGCGCCTCTGCCAACTGCATAGGTGTAACATTGCTCAAACCGAGGTGACGAATTAATCCCTGCTCCTTAAGTTCGGCTAAGGTGGTTAGCGGCTCTGCAAGAGAACCCTCCGATGGGCCGTGAACGTCACCCATCAAGCGGAGATTGACAACATCGATCGCATCAAGTCCGAGGTTACGCAGGTTGTCGTGAATCGCTTCGGTTAGTTCCTGCGGCGACATCGCGGGAACCCACGATCCATCTTCAGGACGACGCGCCCCGACCTTAGTGACAATTACCAAATCTTCTGGGTAGGGATGCAGTGCTTGTCTGATAATTTGATTCGTGATGTGAGGCCCATAGAAGTCGCTGGTATCGATATGATTAATGCCAAGGGCGATCGCTTCGCGCAAAACAGCAACGGCTGCATCCACATCTCGCGGCGCACCCATTACATTCGGGCCCGCGAGTTGCATGGCACCATAACCTATGCGCTTCACTGTTATTGAAGTGTTCGGCAACGTAAAAGTGCCGCCAAGGTTCGTTTGCTCAGACATATTGCTACTTTCTCCAAGAATTTTTTAGTGATTTAATGAAAGCAATTTTGTAGAGTCCATTTCTCATTAGACATCTTGCAAAAGTAGCTTTTGCTTTCCGGTTGGAGAAAGGTTAAAGGTTACTGGGTTTGGGAAAATTCCATACCTTTACCCTTTAACCCTTCCCCTTTTCCCCGACAAATGCCAAGAGGTCTATTGATGTCGCTGCGTGCGATCGCAGCCCTCTCCTGGCGATCGATAGATTCTCAGCGCCGCTCATTATTCGTTGCGGCTTGCGAATATTTGCTCATACTCACCGTTCCTCTCAGCAAATCGTAGTGCTTTGACACGATTAACAAGGATTTCGCCGTGGGGCGGGTTGGGAGTGCTGAGAATCTGCATCACTTCAGCAATAAAGTCAGCCAGTGGCATTGCGGCAGGATCGGTCGCCTGACTAGCCCCGCCAAGTTCCGTCTGTACATAGGGTGGGGCAAGTTCAAGAACCTCCACGGAGGTTTCTTGAAGCTGAACGCGGAGCGACTGCAACCAAGAGTGCAGAAAAGCCTTGCTCGCGCAATAAGTCGGATATGGACTGATGGGAACGAAAGCCAAGCCAGAGGTGGTGGTGACGATCGTTGAATGCGGTTGCTGTTTGAGAGTCGGGAGGAGTGCCGCCGTGAGGTGAAGTACACCGACAACATTAGTCTGAATCATAGACTGGATCGCAAAGAAATCGATCGGATCTGAAGTGAGGTCTTCCGTCTTAGCAATTCCGGCATTGTTGATTAGAACATTGAGTTTAGGGAACTGCTCTCGAATGCGGGACGCAAAGGCTTTGATGTCCGCCGGATCTTGAACGTCAAGTTGAATCCCGTGCATACCTGAGTGAGCGGCGGTGATTTCGTCGAGAAGATGTTGACGGCGACCCGCAATGATGACTTGATTACCGCGTTGATAGAACGCCTCGGCAAGCCCACGACCGATGCCGCTTGTGCCGCCAGTGATGAGGATGGTGTTGTCCGTGAGATTCATAAGTATTTTTCCTGCAAAGATGTCAAAATTTGTTGAGAGTAAAGTTGTTGTAAAACCTGAAAATTCAATCAGCGCTTATTCGCCGCTCACGCGCAACACGATTTTACCCAGATAGTGCTGTTTCATCGCATCCTGCGCTTGTGCCGCCTCTGACAGCGCAAATGTCTGCGCGATGTGAACTTGAAACTCACCGATACCGATCAATCGGTTAAGTTCGTCTAACAACATCGGGTCGGCGAAGCCATTTGCCTTCTTGAGTTCTACACCGTCGGGCGCTTTGGGTTCGGGTATCACGCCGTTAGGAAAGGAGACGATCCCACCCTGGCGAACCAAACTTAGCGTGGATTGAACCTTGTCGCCGCCCACCAACACCAGCGCCGCATCGAAACCATCGGGTGCAAAAGCGCGGGCGCGTTGGGCAACGTCGTCGGCGCGTCCATCTACCGCTTCGTCGGCACTCAATTGCTTACACAGTTCTACGCCGTCTGCACCAGATGCGATCGCGAAAACGTTTGCCCCCATACGTTTAGCCAGTTGCAGCGCGACATGACCGACACCGCCGCTCGCGCCCCACAGCATTAATTTGGTTTCGCTGCCTATCCCCAGTGCCAGCAAATTGTTTAGCGCTGTGATACCTGCAATGGGTAGCCCGCCTGCCATCAGCATATCGAGACCATCGGGTATCGGCGCGATCGTTTTTTCACAGACAACAACGTATTGGGCATAGCTACCGCCCTTGTCATTCATGAAGCTCTGAGCGTAAACGCGATCGCCAACAGCAAAACGCTCAACGCCGTCGCCAATGGCAACAATCGTGCCTGCACATTCGCCGCCCAGCACGCGCGGAAAGTGGACTTCGTTATACACCAGATCGCCTTCACGCTCCATTGCGTCCCAGATGCCAACTCCGGCAATCTCAATGCGAATCAAAACTTCGCCTGCATCTACCATAGGCACGGGTAAGGTGTGCAAAGTCAGCTTGTCAGCATGACCGAACTCGTCCACAGCCATTGCTTGCATTTGTTGGGGAGTATTTTGCATAAATAGGGTCTCCTGCTTATTGCTTCAGTTGTTATTGAAGAGTTCAAAGGCGTAAAACTTTTCAAAGTTTGTTTGGACGGATTGCCATTTCCTCCAAGAAGTTTTTGATTTTAGGAAACAAATGTGGCATCGTTGTTCGGACTCTTTAAGGTCTTGCTTGAGATGCTTTCATCCTACGAATTCGATTCAGAGTTTCCAATGCCTAAAACTCTTCGATCCTTGCCTAATTCTCCAGCATGGATCGCTTGAAGATATTCTATAATCGTGTAGGGCATTGAATGAGTCGAGGCTTTACCATGACTTTCGTTATCCCCAATTCTGAGGTAGTTGCAGATCAATGCCAAGCGCTGGCGGCATTAGTGGAGCGGCACACCGAACCCAATAACAACCTTGTCTGTCCAACTGCGATCGCACCATTGAGCTTTTCGCGATCGAATGCGTCATCTGCGATCATTTACCAGGATTATGAACCGCGTCTAGCCATTCTCGTTCAAGGCAAGAAAAACATAGTGCTGGGAGAGGAAACGTATCCCTATGAGATCGGGCAATGTCTTGTTGTCTCAGTCGATCTCCCCATCGGTGGGTGTATTGTTGAGGCGACAAGCGATCGGCCGTATTTGGGATTAAAGCTGACCCTAGACCCAATGCAACTTTGTGAAATGGCTGCTCAAATGAACTTTAGTTCAGCGAAGAAAGAGAACTCCGTCCGAGGCTTATTTGTGAGCAACGCCGATCCCACGTTGCTTGACTGTGCCCTTCGCCTCACTAAGCTCTTAGATACGCCACAGGATATTCCCATGCTGGCACCGATGATGATTCGGGAACTCTACTACCGTCTGCTGATCGGGGAACAAAGTGAAGCCGTGCGTCAAATTGCTACATCTGGCAGCAGTATGCAGCGAATTGCTGAAGCGATCAAACGGATTAAGTCTAAGTTTACTCAGCCGATGCGAGTCGAGGATTTAGCAAAGCAGGTGAGAATGTCTACTTCGTCGTTTCATCAGCACTTCAAGCAAGTGACTTCAATGAGTCCACTTCAATATCAAAAGCAGTTAAGACTGTTAGAAGCTCGTCGCCTGATGCTGACGGAAGATTGTGATGCAACTTCTGCTGCCTATCAGATCGGGTACGAAAGTCCCTCACAGTTCAGCCGGGAATATTCCCGCCTATTCGGTGCGCCACCGATGCGAGACATCGAACGGTTACGAACGGCTTGACTTAGCTCGACTTTATCCAAAATTAAGAACTCGCTTTCTTTATCCGGCAAAAACCCTAGCTTTTTGGCAAATACTTTTTCCACGTGATAGATCGTCGATGAAGCTAAAAAAGTAAAACTCCTGTCCTACAAAGGTTTCAGATTAAGCGATCGCGTTGTGAAAAAAATGGATAAAGTCGAGCTTAGAGGTTGTTTGAAAAGTGGTTGGCTGTGATTTTAGGCACTAACCGATCCCCCCTAGCCCCCCCCTTCGACAAGCTCAGGGCATCGCTTAAAAAGGGGGGAACCGGAATCAAAGTCCCCCTTTTTAAGGGGGATTTAGGGGGATCTAGAACGTTTTGTTACCGAGAAGAAAACTTTTCAAACAACCTCTTAGACTTCTTTTAAGGATGGAATAAAAAACAATAGAGCGATGTCTACGACAAACCGATGCAGTGTCTACGCTTATGGTCGTGATGGAAAACTCCAACAAAGTCGCCTGAAATCCTTATTCTTTCCTCAATCAAAACTTTTCAGTCTACTGAAAGTACCAATCATTGAAATTATTTTTTTAAGAATACCTATAAAATTAGTCTTGTCTCACCTTTAAAGTGCTATTATCACTCTCATAAATTAATAAAAAACAGCGTAAAAAATTTGCTTAACTTAAATTTAGTCTCAGCAATTTTCTAAAAGTTTCTAGTTTGATAAAAAACTAGCGTAAATACTAAATATATTAGTATTTACGCTATTCTTACAATTCGGCTTTAGATGTATTAATGACTATCTTAATGAAACTAATAAGTTTTGATTGATGGTCATTTGTAAATCGGTATTTGGGTCAATGGCGATTAAGTCAACACTATTCTTGCCGAAGAACAGACCAACCAACGCACCGATACCAGCACCACCCAAGACTTCTTCTGTGGCAATGGCGCGATCGCCTGTGACAGCAGATACCGCAGTTGCCGCACCTGCACCCAATACAGTATTCTTGATAATTGAACCAACACTAGTACCCTTCTTGACGGTTTCAGTTTTGGTAATCACGTCAGAACTAGCGTTCAGCTGATACTCTTGACCACTCGTCAAAACTAGTTTCTCAGCAACAAATTGAGAACCGCCTGTAGCAGGTTTGAGTTGACCAACAACTTGACTACCAGCAGGAATCACTACAGCTCCGTCTTGCGTCACCACATTTTGGGATACTGTCAATGTCAAGGGCGATGTTTCATCCTTTGTAACGAGAATTTTTTCTGCCTTGTCATACTTCACAGGAATAGTAGTCCCTTGGGCAATTGTCACTGATGTAGGTGTTGGGGTAGTAGATCCGACAGCTACAACATAAGGTGAGTTAATTGCTGAGGCTTGATTAGAACTAACCAATGCTTGATAGATAAAAGCTGCTACCTGGGCGCGAGTGGCGGTTGCAGTTGGATTCAGGAAGTTCACATTCGGATAGTTCACCACAATTTTCCTTTCAGTTGCTGCTGCGATCGGGCTACGGGCATAGCTAGCGATGTTAGAGGCATCGTTGAAGTATTGCAGAGTGCTTTCGGTATTACCGCTAGGAGTATATTCCAAACCGTTAGCAAGGGAAACTAAAACCTGTTCGCGGGGAATAGCTTGGTTTGGTTCAAAGCGATTACCGGGATAACCAGATAAGAAACCAATGGTATAAGCTTGTTGAATCGCGCTGGATGCCCAATAGTTGCTAGGTACATCAGCAAAATTGATTGCTGGCCGTTGCTGTGCTTTTTGGAAAGCTTTGTTAACCATCGCGGCAAATTGAGCGCGTGTCACCGGTTCTTCAGGGCGGAAACTACCATCAGGAAATCCGGCAATTACACCTCGCTGAGATAATTGTTGAATAAATTGTGCTGCCCAATAGTTAGATGAAACATCAGAAAAAGTCGTTTGAGCTAAAGATGGTGAAGCTGTAATGAAAGGCGCTACAGTACCGACTGTGACGCTCAAAGCCATGAGTGCAGCTGTTCTAGATTGCCAACGATTTAAGTTAAACATTATTTTTTTGCTCCAGTTCTATTATTTTTTTTACTGTTAATTAGTTAGACATTTACTAAAGTACAAGGTTCCTAATTTTTCTGCTTTTTGTAAAAACCATTACTTTAGTCATGCAGTCATCATTAAAACATCTATGCCAAACGAACTAGCTAATAGAAGTAATATCATCACACTATTGTCTATTAGCAGATTTCCAAAAATATAGATACGGGGTGAGACGATCTAGAGAAAGAATAGTTGCTGTTAAGTAAAAAATTTTATGGTTAAAAGTAAAGGCGATCGCACACTCTAGTTAAAGTAGCGATCGCCTATTAAATAACTATCTAAATTAACAGATTCTAATTGTGACTGATACAGGTGTTGAAGTAGTAGACCCGACAAACATTGTATATGACGAGTTAATTGCTAGGTTTTAACACGACATAGGGTGAGTTAATTGCTGAGGCTTGATTAGAACTAACTAATGCTTGGTAGATAAAAGCTGCTACCTGGGCGCGAGTAGCTGTTGCAGTTGGATTCAGTAACTTTACATTTGGATAGTTCACCACAATTTGCTTTTGGGCTGCTGCGGCAATCGGGCTACGGGCATAGTTAGCGATGTTAGAGGCATCGTTGAAGTATTTCAGAGTGCTTTCGGTATTGCCACTGGGACTATATTTCAGACCGTTAGCGAGGGAAACTAAAACCTGTTCGCGAGGGATAGCTTGATTAGGCTGAAAGCGATTTCCAGGATAACCAGATAAGAAACCAATGGTATAAGCTTGCCCAATCGCACTGGATGCCCAATAGTTGCTAGGCACATCAGTAAAATTGATTGCCTGCCGTTGCTGGGCTTTTGGGAAAGCTTTGTCGATCATCGCGGCAAATTGAGCGCGTGTCACCGGTTCTTCAGGGCGGAAACTACCATCGGGAAATCCGGCAATTACACCTTGCTGAGACAATTGTTGAATAAATTGTGCCGCCCAATAGTTAGATGAAACATCAGAAAAAGCAGTTTGAATTGAAGATAGCGAGGAGCATCCCACTACGATCTGTTTGCCTTGCAAAGGATAATTCACTGGATCGCAAACAAAACCTGCTGAATTAGCCTGTATAACAGTCCGCGTTGGCGGATTTTGTTTCTCTAGTGATTTCCAATCATCAGAGATTTTTTCGAGAGTGGGATGCTTACTTAAAAACTCTGAGTCTGCAACAATATCGTGAGGCCCCTTAGCAGTTATCTTAGAGCTATTGAGATAGATATTATAATCATAAACAACATTTTTGTTTTTAGTGTTGTTATTAATATTTTTGTCAGGAAAAGCATAGAGAATGTTCCTGAGAATTCTGACATCGGATGAGGTATGAGCAAATATTTGCCCCCCATTAAGTTCTGGACTCTGATTATTTAAAAAAGCTGTGTTATTTACAATATCAACATGGTCGCTAAAAAAGGCATGAATACCAGATCCACCATTATTAAATGCTAGATTGTTTTTAACTAAAGTACGTCCTTTATATGCACTCAATTTTGAGTTATCTTGATTTCTTGTACTATCGATAATAATGCCATTACCGTCTGTAATCTTTCCAACTGCAATCCAAGGGATATACATACGATTGTTGTATGTCTTGTTGTTGGTAACAAACATCTTGTATCCCTGGTTGTTATCAGAATTCCAATTATTCAACATCGAAATGCCACTGCAACCATAAACGCTGTACCAGGCATTATTAAATACTACATTATTATCTATTGTCACATAGTCTGCTTGAATTGCTGAAATACCTGCTCCTCCACAGTCATGCACTTTGTTGTTCAAAATACGGATGTGATGAACATGACCATTGGTTCGACCATCAATGTTGATACAGTTTCCATTCGTCAGTGGGTTTTGTTTGTTAGTCTTCTGACTCATCGCGTAATCAAGGGTTATATTGGCATTGTTTCCCATAACCTCTAGCCCGTTGACCTCGATATATGAAGCTTTATTTGAAATCGTGATCCCATTCCATGTATTGTGCTGAATTTTTGGGAAATGCCCAGGATATGCTTTATACCTAATCCATGCATTTGCAGTTCCAGAACGTCTAATATTTACTACACTCCCAGCTTTGCCTGTATTTGTGTATACTCCATTCATTATCAATACTGTATCGCCAGGATTGGTAAGGTCTGCTGCTTTTTGAATTGTTTTAAAGGCAGATGAAGTAGAAAGTCCGCTATTATTGTCGTTTCCACTACCACTAACATAGTATGTTTTCGGTGTTGAATTCGCGCTGATTAGCTCACGGCTAGATAGACTCACTTCCTTGTTAGTGGATACCTGACTGGCGTTTTCAACTGAAGATACCTTTATATTGTCTCCCGGAACCAAAAGACTTAATACTACAGGAATTGCAAGATATGTGCTTAAATTCAAACCTTCAATTACCATAAGAAGAAGCTCCTCGATCGCTACTACTTAATAAAAGTATCAGGATATTCCATAATTTTGAATACTCTTTTAGATACAAAATACAATAGAGCTAATTTTTAAACAAGTATTACAATAAATATCGATATCGATCGAGACGATACAGAGGTGAAATAGTTGCTATTAAAGAGAATTTTTTAGTGTTAAAAATAAAGGCGATCGCACACTCTAGTTAAAGTGGCGATCGCATATCAGGGATGATTAAATTCACAACTTGAATGAAGTAAAATCTAGTAGCGGGATTGTGGTACTAAATTCAAGTTAGAATTCAATGTAAGCCTTAAATCTTGTTCAGGTCTGAGGACAAAGGCATTTCCTTCTTTTTTCCGTAACAGGACACTCGCACCCGCACCCGCAGCCGCACCAATAACAGGTTTTAAATCGTCAATTTTGCGATTACCAGTAATTAGTGAACCTAAAAGACCAGCACCCCCACCAATAGCTGCGTCAGTTAAAACCTGACTGGTGTTGGGCTTCTGTGAAACTCTTTGAGTTGTGGTGTATGTCCGAGAAGTTGCATTAATCGACTGACGCTGACCGTTAGAAAATTCTAATTCTTGAGCGACAAACCGCACACCTTTTCCTTGGTTATCATCATTTCTTGTATCTCTAGAATAACTATCTAAGTCAACAGATTCTAGCCGTCCATTTACTTTAGTACCAGCAGGAATTAAGACATTTCTATTTCTGTCGATAATATCGTTCGCTATTCTCAAGGTTAGAGATTTACTTTCTCCAGGAGCGATAGTAATTGTCTCTTTTTCGTAGGTGACAGGAAGGTTAACTCCAGAAGGAATGGTAACGTTTCCGTATTGACTAGTTCTGTTTTGATCGATTCTGTATTGAGCATTAGCGGGAGTCAAGCTCAATAGAGGACTAATAAGGCTTGTAGTAACCGCCATTGCCATCAGTGCAGCAGTTCCAGATTTCCATTGATGTATGCGAGTCATAAGAGGGTTGTCCTTTGTGTATGTGATGTATTTAATGACGAGGATTCACTGAGTTTGTTTCTGACTGTTTTTAAACCTGTCTATCGGCGTATACAAGTACTTATTATGATGGGAAGTTTTTCCGATCGCGTAGGCGTAGCACGTCGTAGACATCGCTGTTCAGAATTTGTATTCTGTTAATGTGCGTTACTAAAATTAAAGGTGAAAGGTTCACAAGACGTAAATGAGTATCATTTTGTTCCAAAATGCTGTTTTATTACTCATATCCACATATCTAAGCCATTGAATAGAGGCGAATGGGTTGACTGTGAACTCTTACTTCAATTCTAGATTTATTTGCAAATATTTGTGAAATACTTTCGCTTTTTTAACGAATAATTCACTATCTATTATATGGGTATTTATGATTGCTGTTGGCGCTGTTTAATCTCTGCGATCGGTAATAACAAAGTATCTTCTATTTGCTGTCGCACTTCACGGCTGATACCAATTGAATATGAAGCTGCATATAATAGAGGAAAGCAAACTCGGTAAGTTG
>NZ_JAVRCK010000124.1:0-20393 GCF_034530815.1 Nostoc sp. DedSLP03 | reverse complement strand
TCAGAAGGTCAACATCGAGCCTCAGAAGGTCAACATCGAGCCTCAGAAGGTCAACGCATAAAAATATCCAGATAAATTATTAAATTTACTGCTGGTTTTCAGTAAGAATCCGATCAAACCTTGTTGAAATATATTAACTCAGTACATCTACCAGCGTCATACAACAGTTATGGGCAATACCTCTGGATTTTCAGTCAGCAAACCTGTTGCATTATGGAATAAACCCATTAACGCTGACTTTAAAGAACTATTCAAATCACTAGGAAAAGGTGTAATAAATGGGGTCTTAGGTCAGTGGGGAGAGGTAGCCAAAGATGCTGTGGAAGCTACATCAGCACTAGGTTTAGGGTCAGCACCAGAGGAAGTTGCTTGGTTACTAATTTACCGTTCTTTGGTGCAAGCAATAGTGAGTTTGATAAAAGGAAATCAAGAGTTACTGTTTGAAAAACCAAACGAAAGCGATCTTGAGCTATTGTGCGATCGCCTCAACGATTCTCTAGAAAGTATAGAATTGCGTATTGACCAAGATTTTTTTAGCCGTCCCAAAGATTTGCTGATTCTGGAAGCAATTAAAGCTGCTTTTGCGGACTGGTTAAAATACTTTAGCGTCAATGAAGCCCAGGCACTAACAATTAGTCATCGTCTTCCTACCTATTTTGTGTTTGCTTTACATGAAGAGTGGGCAAAACATCCAGAAAAATATGCTTGTTTAAAAGAAGAACTGGATACCCCCTTTACTCAAGCCAATGAACGGGAACAGTCATGGCAGCGTTATTTAGCTTGGCTACAAAAACAGGTTGAAGAACCGATGCTTTTAGAAGCTTTTGGTTTAAAACAGGTTTATGTTCCTTTACGCGCCTACTATAAGCAGAAAGTCGAGGGTGAAAAGTCAGAAGAATTTGAACGCCGGGTGAGAGAAGATGAGAAATATCAGCGAGTTGTTCTTGACTTAGAAACTGAACTAGAAGTTTGGTTAGAAAAAGGCGATCGCAATGATGCCATTAGAGTGATTAGTGGTGGCCCAGGAAGTGGTAAATCTTCCTTTGCCAAAATCTTTGCAGCTAACCAAGCAGAAAAAGGAAAAATTCCAGTTTTATTTATTCCTTTGCACCATTTTGAACCCTCGGAAGACTTAGTTGAGGCAGTTGGTAAGTTTGTGCGAGACGATGGCTTTCTCAGACATAATCCCCTAGATAAAGATAAGGCTGATTCACGCTTACTGATTATCTTCGATGGTTTAGATGAGCTTGCCATGCAGGGCAAAATTGCTACTGAGATTGCTCAACAATTTGTTCGTGAAGTTCAAAGAAAAGTAGAGCGGTTTAATGGGCGTGAAACTTGCTTACAAGTATTAATCAGTGGTCGAGAATTAGTAGTGCAAGCAAATAGTAGCGACTTTCGCCAACCACAGCAAATCTTGCATATCTTGCCTTATTTTGTTATTGAACATGAGAGAAAAAATTACATTGATGACCAGAACTTGTTGCAGCAAGATCAACGTCAGATTTGGTGGCAAAAGTACGGCAATGCTAGCAGACGGGGATATGATTGCTTACCAAAAGAGTTAAACCGAAATAATCTCACAGAAATTACTGCCCAACCCTTGCTGAATTACTTGGTAGCATTGAGTTTTGACCAGCAAAATAAATTTCCTACAGACGGCAACCTGAATGCAATTTATGCAAATTTGCTCACAGCAGTTTATCAGCGCGGTTGGGCTGGTTATCAACATCCGGCTATTCGTGGAATTGAGGAAAAAGACTTTGTTCGCATCCTGGAAGAAATTGCTTTAGCTTCCTGGCATGGAGATGGACGAACAACAACAGTCAGAGAGATTGAAGCCCATTGTGAACACAGTAGTTTAAGGAGTCTTTTAGATAAGTTTCAGGAAAGTGCAAAATTAGGCGTAACTCGTCTTTTGACTGCCTTTTATTTTCGTGAGAGCGGAGTTAAAGAACAGGAAAAAACTTTTGAATTTACTCACAAAAGTTTTGCTGAATATTTAACCGCAAAACGCATTGTGCGAGAAATTAGACTCATTCATAAAAAACTGAAGGATCGCCAGAACGATCCAGATGAAGGATGGGATGAGCGCGAGGCTTTAAAAAGGTGGGCAATTCTTTGCGGTACATCCCCTATGGAGCGATACCTTTTTAAGTTTGTTGCGGATGAAATGTCTTTACAGAATGCATCGGATGTTGGCAATTGGCAGCAGACATTATGCCATCTGATTGGTTTTATGTTGCGTCATGGAATGCCGATGGAACGCTTGAATCCCAGACCTGATTTTCAAGAAGAAAATAGACAAGCACGAAATGCAGAAGAAGCGTTGTTGGCTGTCTTAAATGCTTGCGCTAGAGTGACAAAGACAGTTTCAAAGATTCAATGGCATACTCCAGAAGCTTTTGGTACATGGATTTCTAGACTTCGTGAGCAAAAATTAAATTACCATGATGATGTTTTTTACTTAAATTGCTTAAGTTTTTTAGATTTGCAAAACTGTATTCTCGTTTCCCAAGATTTTTTGTGGGCGAATCTTGAAGGGGCGAATCTTGTAGGGGCGAATCTTAGAGGGGCGAATCTTGCAAACGCGAATCTTGAAGGAGCGAATCTTGCAAACGCAAATCTTAGAGAGGCGAATCTTGAACTGGCGTATCTTGAAGGGGCAAATCTTGCAAACGCGAATCTTGAAGGGGCGAATCTTGAAGAGGCGAATCTTGAAGGGGCGAATCTTGAAGGGGCGAATCTTGAACGGACAATTTTTGAAGAGACAATTCTTGAGAGCGAAAATCAGCAGACTTGAATCAGGGTTCAGATTCAGACTCCAATGAGTGACTTACAAAGATTAAGAATTTGTAGAGTGCATTACATTATTAATGCATCATCCTAGATACTTTCGATGCCTTACGCTGCTGCTAACGCAACCTATTAAACTAACGATCAATTCAATTACATAGAAATATAAAGCGATTTTGTCTTCTCATGACAAAGTGTAGGCGATCGCTTTGTTATTAAGCTGTAGGTAAGCGATCGTAAGATTCCGGTTCAATATTTGGTACTTTCGCTAAAATTGCGTCGTATTTTTCTCGACTGCCTCGCTTTGCTAACTCTTTTAGATAAATTTCAGTTGTTAGTGCAGCGATTTTCTCTGCAACTGCTGTCGCCACAAACTGATCGATGGCATTTTTGACCCTCAGAAGGTCAACATCGAGCCTCGGAAGGTCAAAGTTGAGCCTCGGAAGGTCAAAGTTGAGCTTCGGAAGGTCAAAGTTGAGCTTCGGAAGGTCAACATCGAGCCTCAGAAGGTCAAAGTTGAGCCTCGGAAGGTCAACGTCGAGCCTCAGAAGCTCAACATCGAGCCTCAGAAGGTCAACGTTGAGCCTCAGAAGGTCAACATCGAGCCTCAGAAGCTCAACATCGAGCCTCAGAAGCTCAACGCCTAAAAATTACCTCAAAAAAGTTGGGAAAATTCCGAAATACATTTTTTATATTTAGTAGTTCTGTTTATAAACATTAACGCCTCAAAATTAAATTTTGTTATGAATACCCAAGACAAGCCCAAGAGTTTACAAGATATTGTTAAGCAACGTCAACAATCAAATTTTGTCGGTCGTGAAGACCAAATAAACCGATTTCGCCAAAATTTAGCATTACCAGTAGAAGACAATCGCCATTGTTTTCTGTTTAACGTTTCTGGTCAAGGCGGAGTTGGTAAAACTACTTTGCTGCGGCAGTTTCGGAAAATTGCTGACGAAGCAAAAATGATTTCGGCTTGCATTGATGAAGCTGAAAAAACTATACCAGAGGTTATGGGTCATATAGCTGAGGAGTTAGAACAACAAGGTTACAAACTAACGCAGTTTAGCGATCGCTACAAAGTTTACTGCCAAAAGTGCCAAGAATTAGAAACAGATCCAGATGCTCCTCAAGGTTTTTCCGCTTTTGTCGGGAAAACGATGGTAAAAACTGGTGTGCATCTGGCGCGTCGAGTTCCCGTTGGCGGTGCTGTATTTGACTTTGTAGATGAGGATGCTTTAGCCACCCAAGCTGGAGAATGGGCATCTTATATTGCAAAGAAAATCACAAATAAAGATGAGGTACATTTAGTTAAAGAACCTAAAGAAGTTCTGACCCCGTTATTTTTGCAAGATATTTCTAAAATTGCTGATAAAACTCCCGTTATCCTGTTTTTCGATACCTCAGAACGCACCGGAGAATTCCTAGAGAACTGGCTACGGGAAATTTTTGAGAACCAGCACGGTAAAGTATCTGCCAATATATTAATGATTGTTGCCAGTCGGCAAGAATTAGATAAAAATGACTGGGCATCCTACGAAGGATTAATAGTTCGTTTGCCTCTAGAACCGTTTACAGAAGAAGAAGCCAAACAATATCTAACTCACAAAGGCATTACAGACAATCGCATTGTTGAAGTGATTTTAAACGTTTCTGGAAACTTACCCCTGCTAATGGAAATGTTAGCAGATGCTCATCCCAATCACCCCAACCAGATAATTGAGCCTAGCAACAGTGCTGTAAAAAGCTTTTTAAGATGGATTGACGATCCCAAACGGCGACAAGTGGTGCTTGATGCTGCCATTCCTCGGTGCTTAAACCGGGATGTTATAGCCAAGTTAAGAACAGAAGAAGAAGCTGATGAGCTATTTTCTTGGTTGAAGGAAACATCTTTTATCAACGAACGTAGCAACGGCTGGGTTTATCATGATGTCGTCAAAACCCAAATGTTATGCCACAAACGCCTTTCATCACCGCAAGGTTGGGCTGATATACATGGTAAGTTGGCACAATATTATGACAGCCTGCGGAACGATTTGCAATTGGATGAAGACAACAAACAGCGCGATCCTAGCTGGCAAAGTCACACTTTAAATCTTTTGTACCATAAATTATGTCAGTCACCGCAAAGGAATTTACTAGTAGCTCTGAATGAATTTCTTGCTCTCCTCAAAAATCAACCCATTTTTGCCCAACAATATGCAAAAATAATGCTTCAAGCTGGTAAAGATGGGGATTCTGCTGAAGTTCAGTATTGGGGTAAGCAATTAGCAAATGGGTTAAAAGCTTATGAGGAAAAACGCTATGAAGATGCTAGGTATAATCGTGCTTTAGTCTACTTAGCCCTTAACCAACCACACAAAGCGCAAACTGTCTTAGTACCTGCCATCAAGCTGGCTACAGAGCATTGCAAAAAAGATGCTAAAGATTGGTGTAATACGTTTAATTTAGCCCTTTACTATTTGGCTGCTCAATACACTCAACAAGCAGACCATTTATATCGCTATGCCTTATCAAAAGATGCTTCTTCAGAATCTATTGGTAAAGCTATCCAAGACCTAAATGACTTTTTAACTGTCTTCCCTTGCCATCTGCAAGCTACATCCATCCGACAGTTGTTGCAGTCTTCTCTAACTAAATCATGTAATTCTCAACCTAGCCTTGAGAAAACCCACAAGTCACAACAACAAACTGCTAATCAATTTCCTCTCTCATAATGCAAGTCCATTTGAGTGGACTTGCATTATGAGCCTGGGATTTTCACCTCTGGCACAGAAACGGGTAAGCGCAATATCTCAGCCTAGTTGCATTCGAGAGACTGGTGGCTGAACGCAATTACATAAAAATATTAAGCGAATTTTTCTTTCTTATGAGAAAGTGTAGCGATCGCTCAATGTAATTCTGTATCTAAATGAGACACTATGCATAGCTTGCTTCACATTAAGAGACACAATCCAAAATTTAAAATTCAAAATGGTATCAGCCAGCTAAAAACGCGATTTGTCTAAATCCACTCAAATCCCTGTGAGGCTAAAAATTCTTTACCTGATTCCAAAATATCTTTGTTTAAAATCAAAGTGACTTTTGGCGAACTTAGATACAAACGAAAACGCTCAATAAATAGTTGATTAGCAGGCTCAATTTTTCTAATGGCACTCCAGGGAATCAACAATGGCGTAAGCCCAAAGCTAAATAAAGGGAAAATACTCAGATAAATCCCTTGAGGAGTTATACCAACATTTAAAGTTGCTTTATAGTACACCAAACCTACAGAACCACTTTGCATTCGGGAGAAGTTTTGTGGCGGCGCTTCTTGGGTGCTGTAGAGTTTAGCGAGGCGATTCCAGTCATGACGGAATACAAAAATCATGACTATCGTGGAAAATACAAAAAAAACGATGTATATCCACTGAGGGGTATGTGGCATTGGTTTTAAATTTATTGATGATTGACGCTTCAACTTTAAGCGATGTCTAACTACAAGTCTCTTTGCGTCTACCTACTCACCAATCAACCACGTTCCCTTAAATTTTTTCTAACTATGAGAGCATCCGGGTTAAAAATTGCTCAACAAGAATCATATCACTCAAAAAACTGGCTTTAATTAAAGCCAGTTTTTTGATTTTATTGCAAACTTCTAGCGGACTTTACGACCGAGTATTAACGGAACACACTTGAGAAGATATTATTAAGCTTTCTCATCGAAATGTCAAGATTTTATGAACTACTTCCCCAAAGTTTGCCATTAGATATCGCTACTTCCCTTAAATTCTCAGGCTGTGCTGATAAATTTTTGTCGCCAAAATGCTGATTCATCAAGGCTGGAACCTGTGCAGCTTGAATTCGACTATGGCGGGTTTTATCTGGCATTACTAAATTCGGCCCGGCTTTACAGTTCTTCATACAACCAGTGCCCTTGATTGTAACTTGGTCTTCTAAACCGCGATCGCTTAAAGCCGCCTCCAACGCCTGACAAACTCCTTTACCACCACGTTTCATACAATCAGACTTTTGACACACCAAAATCGTAGCCTTAGTCTTAGCTGGTTTTACCTTGACATTATCAATAGATGGGGGTTCTTGTGGTGCTGCGATCGTTTGAATTGTTGCTGTTTCAGAACGCGCCGCCATCACACGTTCAGCTTTAAGTGTAACTTTGTCTTTTTTTATATCGTATTCTCTATAACCAACAACTTGTAGCCAAGTACCTGCTGGTAGCCGCAAATCAAAAGCAGCCCGTAAGTGTTTAGCGAGTTTAACGTAGCATTCACCCTCATGAGTACTTAGCAGTAAACCTTTCAGTTTATAGCCGTCTTTAATAACAAAATCTATAAATCTGCCCTCAAGGCAAAATTTTGATACTTCCAGATTGTGAGATGCACCCATTTTTTAACCTCCTTTTAACTAATACAAACTAATACAAGCTGTCAAGCAAGATATTCTCAGCAGTAGCAAAAAATTAGAACTGTTAATAGCGACTTTTCCAGCAACACTCAAGAGTCCAAATTTGGTCTTGACGAGAGGCTGTAAATCGCTGTACTACACTCCAAAGTTGAACAGCCGCAGTCGGATTGCTAATTTCAACTTTTAATGGCTGGTTAGCCGCACAACTACAGGGAATGTCTAACTCCTCTAAGCGTTGATAGACTTGCCAGCGGTCTACCCAATTCACCTCTACAAGGTGGTTTATTTCTATTTCTGAACTATACGATTTCAAGAGAATTGCCCTCAAAGTGCAACAAACTTGCAGTAACTACCGCCATTTAACTCCCTGCTTTTTGAAAATCTTAGTAGTCTAGCCTCTTAAAACCAGCATACCTTAAGTGCAAACAATTCTCATTAATTTTGCAAAAAAAATAAAATTCTTGCGATCGTCCTATGAAAGAGATTCGGGAAATGACAAGGAGTATTAGGGCAAGAAGGCATTTACTCCTTCATCTCCCCTCACTCACTTTGGGAGGTGTTCACACTTAAACGCTCATGTCAATAGTAATGAGAAAGATACACAACTGGATGAGCGTGCCATAATCCAGCAAACAATAAACTTAAGAATTTTAGTAAACAAAAATACAAAATCTTGTGATGGCAAATTGGCTTGCTCTTATTGTGAAAATGTTAATATGTAAAGAATAAGCAGTTAAAATCTATAATTGCTAAATAGCGAGGAGAACAATGTCTGAAACGCAAACTTTGTTACGGAATTTTGGTCATGTATATGACAATCCTGTGTTGCTGGATCGCAGTGTAACTGCTCCAGTTACAGAAGGATTTAACGTTATATTAGCTAGTTTCCAGGCACTGTACTTGCAGTACCAAAAGCATCATTTTGTAGTTGAAGGCTCAGAATTTTACTCTCTGCATGAGTTTTTTAACGAAAGTTACAACGAAGTACAAGACCACGTTCATGAAATTGGAGAACGTTTAGATGGACTAGGTGGTGTGCCAGTAGCTACCTTCAGCAAACTAGCAGAATTAACCTGTTTTGAGCAAGAATCTGAAGGCGTATATTCCTCTCGTCAAATGGTGGAAAACGATCTAGCTGCCGAACAAGCAATCATTGGCGTACTTCGTCGCCAAGCTGCTCAGGCAGAGAGTTTAGGCGATCGGGGCACACGCTATCTGTACGAAAAGATTTTGTTGAAAACTGAGGAACGTGCGTATCATTTATCTCACTTCCTCGCCAAAGACAGCTTAACTTTAGGATTTGTCCAAGCAGCTCAAAGCTAAAATTCTCATAATCTAGATTTGTCTACCTAGACTGAAAAAAAGTCGGCAGCACCAACTCTTAAAATAATATAAAAAATGGCAGAGAATGGTATATCTATTTCTTTGCCATTTTTAATTTAAGTAAACATATTTATATAATATTTAACGTTGAAACTATTTAGCAATTAGCTAGTGAAAATAAATTTTTATCTAAGTAGTCTATTTGTGCATAAATAAGCAGACATATATATACCAAAATAAACGATCGCCGATTGCAAGGTTCATCAGATTAAATAATAAAAATTCGCAAAAGCTTTAAAAATGTGAGCATCATAATTAAATAAAATTAAAAATACAAAATAATCATTGGGCATTGGGCATAAAGAAAGAGACAAGGAAGACAAGGAAGAGAGGGGAGACAAGGAAGAAACTTAGTTCAATATTCCCCCTTGTCCCCTTGTCCCCCTGCTTCCTGCTCCTTGTCTCCCACTCCTTCCTGTCATCAAACTTAGAAAACTTAATAATAAAAAGCACCAGAGGGGGTAAAGACCCTTAAAATGATCAGGATTTCTATTTTCGTATTCCAAGGCAACGACTATGCCCCGCCGTGACGACCTCCAGAAGATTCTACTGTTAGGTTCTGGTCCAATTGTGATCGGACAAGCCTGTGAGTTTGACTACTCTGGCACTCAAGCCTGCAAAGCGCTCCGAGAAGAAGGCTATGAAGTGGTTTTGGTCAACTCCAACCCTGCAACGATTATGACCGACCCGGAAACGGCCGATCGCACTTACATTGAGCCGTTGACACCGGAATTGGTCGAAAAAGTCATCGAAAAAGAACGCCCCGATGCTCTTTTACCAACGATGGGAGGACAAACCGCCCTCAACATCGCCGTTGCTTTAGCCAAAAATGGGGTGTTGGAAAAGTACAGTGTTGAGTTAATCGGCGCTAAACTACCAGCGATCGAAAAAGCTGAAGATCGAAAACTGTTTGGTGAAGCAATGGCAAAGATTGGAGTAGCTGTGTGTCCTAGCGACACAGCCGAATCTTTAGAAGAGGCCAAAACTGTTGCCCGCCAAATTGGTACTTATCCCCTAATTATTCGTCCAGCTTTCACAATGGGTGGAAGTGGCGGCGGCATTGCCTACAACCAAGAAGAATTTGAAGAAATGGCGCAAGTCGGTATAGATGCCAGTCCTGTTTCGCAAATTCTCATTGACCAGTCTTTACTCGGCTGGAAAGAATATGAACTTGAAGTGATGCGTGACTTGGCAGATAACGTGGTGATTATCTGTTCCATCGAAAACCTTGACCCGATGGGCATTCACACCGGAGATTCAATTACCGTCGCTCCCGCGCAAACCCTTACTGATAAAGAATATCAAAGGCTGCGGGATATGGCAATTAAAATCATCCGCGAAATCGGTGTGGAAACTGGTGGTTCTAACATTCAATTTGCTATCAATCCTGTCACTGGAGATGTGGTTGTAATTGAGATGAACCCGCGCGTTTCCCGTAGTTCAGCCTTAGCTTCTAAAGCTACGGGTTTCCCTATTGCCAAAATGGCCGCAAAATTGGCTGTAGGCTACACCTTGGATGAAATTAAAAATGACATCACCAAGAAAACTCCCGCATCCTTTGAGCCGACAATTGACTATGTGGTAACAAAAATCCCCCGCTTCGCCTTTGAAAAGTTCCCTGGCTCCGACCCAGTGCTGACAACCCAAATGAAGTCTGTGGGGGAAGCGATGGCAATTGGGCGGACATTCAACGAATCCTTTCAAAAGGCACTGCGATCGCTCGAAACCGGACGCGCTGGTTGGGGTTGCGATCAAGCCGAAAAATTACCCAGTGGCGAACAAATTCGCGCCCAACTACGGACACCCAACCCCGATCGCATTTTCTCCGTGCGCCATGCCTTGCAACTAGGAATTAGTGCTGAGGAAATCTACGAACTGACTGGTATTGACCCGTGGTTCCTAGATAAATTTCAGCAACTCCTCGATGTCGAAAAATTCCTGAAGCGGACACCTTTGCAGCAATTGACAAAAGAGCAACTTTATGAAGTGAAGCGGGACGGATATAGCGATCGCCAGATTGCCTATGCTACCAAAACCACTGAAGATGAAGTTCGCGCCTACCGCAAGTCACTAGGAATTATCCCAGTTTATAAAACCGTAGATACCTGCGCGGCTGAGTTTGAAGCCTTTACCCCCTACTATTATTCTACCTACGAAGAAGAAACAGAGGTTTTACCAACAACCAAGCCAAAAGTGTTGATTTTGGGTGGTGGTCCCAACCGCATTGGACAAGGAATTGAGTTTGACTATTGTTGTTGTCACGCTGCTTATGCTTTGAAAGATGCGGGGTATGAGACGATTATGGTTAACTCTAACCCAGAAACAGTTTCGACAGATTACGATACCAGCGATCGCCTTTACTTTGAGCCGTTAACAAAAGAAGATGTCCTTAACATCATCGAAACTGAAAATCCAGTCGGGGTAATTATCCAGTTTGGCGGACAAACCCCTCTAAAGTTGGCTATCCCACTCCAGCAGTTTCTCAGCAATCAGGACTCAGCACTGCCTCAACGCCCCGCTGACGCTAACAGCACTCAAATTTGGGGTACATCGCCAGATTCCATAGATATGGCAGAAAACCGGGAGCGGTTTGAAAAGATTCTCCAACAGTTGAATATTGCCCAACCACCTAATGGTATTGCGCGGAGTTACGAAGATGCGCTGGTTGTCGCCAAACGTATTGGCTATCCAGTGGTGGTGCGTCCCAGCTATGTGTTGGGGGGACGGGCGATGGAAATCGTTTATTCCGATTCTGAGTTGGAACGCTACATGACCTTTGCGGTACTCGTAGAACCAGAACATCCGATTTTAATTGATAAGTTTTTGGAAAACGCGATTGAAGTTGATGTCGATGCGATCGCCGACCATACAGGAAGAGTAGTCATTGGTGGTATCATGGAACACATTGAGCAAGCAGGGATTCACTCAGGAGATTCTGCTTGTTCCTTACCTTCCATTTCTTTATCACCAGCAGTTCTCAATCAGATTCGTACTTGGACGATACAGCTAGCACAAGCATTGTCAGTCGTAGGGTTAATGAATATTCAATTTGCCGTTGTCGGTGCAAGCAGCTATTCTCCCCAAGTTTACATTTTAGAAGCCAATCCCCGCGCTTCTCGCACAGTGCCATTTGTATCTAAAGCTACGGGCGTACAGCTAGCGAAACTAGCATCCTTAATTATGTCGGGTAAAACCTTAGAGGAGCTAAATTTTACAGAGGAAGTCATTCCTATACATATTGCTGTCAAAGAAGCTGTATTACCCTTTAATAAATTCCCAGGAACTGATACAATATTGGGCCCAGAAATGAGATCCACTGGTGAGGTAATGGGGATTGACAGCGACTTTGGCCGTGCCTTTGCCAAAGCGGAGATGGGTGCTGGGGAGCGTTTACCGCTAACGGGAACTGTATTTGTATCAATGAGCGATCGCGATAAAGCTGCTGCAAGTGGTGTGGTGAAGGAATTTATCGATTTGGGCTTTACAGTGATGGCTACCCTTGGTACACGTCGAGTTCTTCTGGAACATGGGTTAAATGTTGAATTAGTCTTAAAACTCCATGAAGGTCGTCCCCACGTCCTAGATGCGATCAAAAACCAGAAAATCCAACTTATTATTAACACACCTTCCGGGGAAGAAGCCCAGACTGATGCTAGGTTAATCCGCCGCACAGCTTTAGCTTACAAAATTCCCATCATTACTACCATCGCCGGCGCAAAAGCTACCGTCGCCGCCATCCGTTCCTTACAAAATACCACTTTGGATGTAAAAACTATCCAAGAGTACTGCCCTCTCTAGGAAGTAGGGGCAGGGAGCAGGGGGCAGGGGGCAGGGGGCAGGGAGCAGGGGAGCAGGGGAGCAGGGGAGTAGGGGAGCAGGGGAGACAAGGGAAATAACTACATCCAGTGCCCCATGCTCCATGCCTAATTCCCGATTTACAATTCCCAGAAAAATTAAACAATTGTTAGAAGAGAATGAATATAGTTCTCATTGAGATACTTTAACAAATATGAGGAAAATTATTTGAATCAGATCGTTTCTTAAATTAACTTTTAGTCAGCCTTAAGATAGAGGCCAAGATTCGATTAACTGGAATAACCAGGAAATTTCATGTCGGCATCTAGCCAAAATCTTCTCATAAATGTTACAATTGTTAATAGGAGTTTCATAAAAAATGTTTAAAAAGCAACTTTTTATCTAACTGTAGATACTTGTGAAAAATAGAAAATAACTGTAGTTTTAGCAGTTAAGAAGCGTAAATTTGATTATTATGAGCAGCCGACGACTTTCTCAGGCGCGTAAGTTGCAAACCATAGCATAGGTTCCCAGTCTGACTGGGTAGCACCCTAATAAATAAAGAAAGCATCTATCCCTTAATGACCCTACCGCCAACCCCATCATTACCAAAGAGTAGCGCCATGAAGACCGCTCAGACAGCCACAGACCTCGTGCGGACTTACCTGCGTGAGATTGGCCGCGTGCCACTTTTAACCCACGAAGAAGAGATTTTCTATGGAAAACAGGTGCAACGTTCCTGTGCTTTGCACGAATCAAGGGAATCTCTTGCCACCCAGCTAGGTTATCAACCGACTCTAGAAGAGTGGGCCAAAGCAACAAACCTAGAACCAGCAGAGTTGAACGAAGCGATCGCAGATGGTGAAATTGCCAAGCGCAAGATGGTAGAAGCCAATTTGCGGCTGGTAGTCTCCGTTGCCAAAAAATACATCAAGCGCAACGTCGATTTACTGGACTTGATTCAAGAAGGTAGCATTGGTATGCAACGGGGCGTAGAAAAGTTTGACCCCACCAAAGGGTACAGATTTTCTACTTATGCCTATTGGTGGATTCGGCAAGCTATTACTCGTGCTATAGCCGAAAAAGCTCGTACCATTCGGTTGCCGATCCATATCACCGAAAAATTAAATAAGATAAAAAAGGCACAACGCCAATTGTCTCAAAAGTTGGGACGCGCTCCTACGGCTGGGGAGCTAGCTCAAGAATTAGAATTGACCCCCAAACAAGTACGAGAGTATTTAGAAAAGGCGCGTTTGCCTCTTTCCTTGGATTTGCGGCTGGGTGATAACTACGACACCGAACTTGGAGAAATGCTGGAAGATCCAGGCGCTTCTCCCGAAGAGTTTGTTATGCAATCTTCTCTATCTTATGACTTAGATCGGCTGATGGGCGATCTCACGCCACAACAGAGGGAAGTAATCACACTGCGCTTTGGCTTAACTGATGGGCAAGCCCTGACTCTGGCTAGAATTGGTGAAATATTGAACATCAGTCGAGAACGAGTCCGACAAATTGAGCGCGAAGCCTTAAGCAAACTTCGCAAGTCTAAAGCCAACATGGATGAATATTTGGCAAGTTAGTCATTTGTCATTAGTCATTTGTCATTAGTTATTAACAAAGGACTAAAGACCAATGACTACTGACCAATTGGTGAGAAAATACGCTGACTTTGGTACGGTTACACCTACTTCCACTCTGACGCTAGGCTGTTACATTAGTTGACAGGAAGACAAAATAACTAAGTCAAATCCAAAACAAACATTTAATATCCAAATCACAAGCACCGCAGCTAATAGTGGTAGTTAAGGAGCTAAAAAAATGAGTAACCCATCCAATCGTGTTTCAGAATTTTTTAATAGCGAAGCAGAAACTAACGATTTACTATGGCAGTACGTTAAATCGTTGAGTCCAGAGACAGTTACCCAGCTATCCAAACCCACGTCTGCCGAAGTCTTTCAGGTGATGGAACGAAATATTACAGGACTATTAGGTAATCTACCTTCAGAACACTTTGGTGTTACTGTCACCACAAATCGGGAAAATCTAGGTAGGCTTCTTGCTTCTGCAATGATTAGTGGTTATTTCTTACGTAATGCTGAACAGAGAATGAACTTTGAAATGGCTTTACAAGGATCTGAAACTGACAACAGCGAAATTGACTAGAAATGTAAAATAAATTCAATATTGTTGGGTTGATAGCTAGTCATAGTTACGGCAATCCGAATTTCAAATAAGTCTCTGCGAAATCTTTGCCGCTAATTCTCAATCATGCATCAGCTAAGTTTTTTGAAAATATCCAAATAGTGACGAATTCAGGTTGAAATTTAAACGCAGAGGAACGCGGAGGTTGACGCAGAGTAACGCGGAGTCTTTGATTTCGCCTCTCTGTAAACTTCTGTATTTTTTGATTAGTTCAATCAATTATATGATATATGACTAGTTAGTCATAATTGCTGAACCTATGCACAAAACATAAAAATTTCTGTCCTCTAAACTTCTGCGGTCTTAATAATAAGTTTTAACCGGACACGATATTAAAGGCGTATTTATAAATGATTAATGCACATTTGTGGATAAACGAACAGTGCTAAATGACCTTTGCAATAAATTTAAACTCGGCAGAGTTACAACTAATCTGCCGAGTTTTGTTATTAGTCAAGAATCAAAATTCAGGAATTTTTCCCTACTCGCCATTCAACTATGAGTGAAACCAGTTCTTTCCCACCCCATAAAATCATTGGTGTTGCAGTAATTTGGAATGACCAAAAGCAAATTTTAATTGACCGCCGTCGTCTTGAAGGAGCAATGGGTGGTTTGTGGGAATTTCCTGGTGGTAAAATAGAGCCTGGTGAAACCATTCAAGAGTGTATTCAACGGGAAATTTCCGAAGAGCTGGGAATAGTAATTGAAGTGGGAGAGCATCTGATTACTATTGACCACAGCTATACAAACTTGCGCGTTACCCTCACAGTACATCACTGCCGCCATCTTACAGGTATCCCCCAACCTTTAGAATCCGATGAAATTCGCTGGGTAAATTTGGAAGAACTGGAACATTTTACTTTTCCGAAAGCAAATACTCAAATTATTGCTGCATTGAAAGGAAGTAGGGGCTAGGAAAGAAGCAGATGGAGAAGGGGTGCACAGGAGCAGAGGAGCAGAGGAGCAGAGGAGAATAATTAATAACCAATGCCCAATACAACTCTTGGAGAAGCTGCGCCAACGGCTTCTCTACAAGACGCTACGCTCAGTCCAAATGACAAATGACAAATGACAAATGACCAATCCCGTAACAATCTATTAATTGCATCAGGTTGAGTCCCGCAATTTTCTACAATAGGCGCAGGGACTTTGATTTAAGGTGTCAGCAAATAAATGCCTAAAACCGTTGCCGATGTGATGAGCCGCGATCCTATTGTTGTCCGGGAGGAAACTCCACTCAAGGAAGCTATCCAAATTCTCGCAGAACGCCATATCAGCGGACTACCTGTTGTGGACGATCTCGGTAAATTGGTAGGCATTATCTCGGAAACCGATTTGATGTGGCAAGAAACTGGTGTTACTCCACCTGCGTACATTATGTTTCTTGATAGTGTTATCTATTTAAAAAATCCTGCTACGTATGACCGTGATTTGCACAAGGCTCTAGGGCAAACCGTTGGGGAGGTGATGAGTAAAAACCCGATCGCTATTTCCCCTGATAAAACTTTAAAAGAAGCAGCTACAATCATGCACGATCGCAGCGTTCACCGCTTACCAGTACTTGATAGTACAGGTCAAGTAATTGGTATCCTGACTCGTGGTGATGTTATTCGGGCTATGGCTGCTAGTCAAGATTAGTCAGCTGTCATTAGTCATTAGTCATTAGTCATGAGTTCTTGATACTTAACTGTTGACTTTTGACTCTTTTTTATACATTTGAAAATCAAGGATAACTAAATGAGTATTACTCCGGAGTCTGTTAAGCAATTGCTCAGTTCTGAGGATTTAGGCGATCGCTTGCGTGCTGTAAATCAAATCCGTCAATTGGAACCTGCGGTTGGCTTTGAATTAATTCAAAGTGCTATTGGCGATCGCAATTCCCGTGTTCGTTACTCAGCAGTGAGTCAAATGGATACACTCGGAACCCAAGATTTGCAGATATCCTTGGATATCTTGCGCGATCGCTTGCTTCATGACTCCGAAGTAGATGTACAAGCAGCAGCAGCAGACTGTTTGGGCGCTTTAAAGTTAAGCGAAGCTTTTGAAGATTTACAGCAGCTTTATCATACAACCAGTGAATGGCTAATACAATTCAGTATTATTGCTACATTAGGAGAGTTGGGCGATCCGCGAGCCTTTGAACTACTCAAAGAGGCACTTTCATCAGAAAACGAGTTAGTCCAAACTGCTGCTATTAGTTCTTTGGGTGACTTGGGAGATGTACAAGCAATTCCTCTCTTGGCTCCCTATGCAACCAACCCAGATTGGCAAATTCGTTACAGACTTGTACAAGCCTTGGCTCGTTTGGGTAATCCAGAAGCCAAATCTATATTAGAAATTTTGGCTAATGATGAAGTAGATGCGATCGCAAGCGAAGCGAAACAATCTTTGCAGTCTGTTTAAGTCTATCTAATACCAATTTAAAAAAGAATGTGACAAATAGACCATTTGTAGAGATGCGATTCATGAGCCAGCGCGTTGCGGGGGTTCCCCCCGTTGTAGCGACTGGCGTCGCGTCTTTACCCAAGAATGTGTTGCAATCATTAATTGAATTGGTATAAGGATAAGACAATTCACCATTCATATAGATTTATCTGGCAGTATAAAAAATTCGACCTGGTTGGGAGAATTTTGCATTCCAGCCAGATCGAAATAGATTAATTAGAGTTACTTTTAATTGCTAAAAGTAACTTTTTTATATTTAGGATAGGACTATTGAATGGCACTTTTGCGGCGGCGAGATATAACCATGCCAGCACCAACTAAACCTAAGCCTAGCATTGTGGTTGGCTCAGGAACGCTAACTGCTTCGAGTGTTAAGTGGTACTCGCTTGTTTTTCCATTAAGAGAAGCACCCAAATTGCCAACCCCAATAGTTTTTCCATTGAAATTAAATTTCCCCGTAATCCCATCCAATATTACGTCATTAATGTTGGTAGCCGATTTCCGAGTTCTGGTAACTACAGAATCATCTAGATCAAAGGTCAGAAGCGCAGTAGTACTACCCAAGGTTCGCGAACCGAAATTAATGAACGGGGTGTAAACGCCTGTAGAATATGTAGCTGTTGTGCTTGATACATTAGCTATCTTGGTTAAATTTAGAGTGTTAATGGTAATACCCGTGCCTGATAAGCTTGGTGAGAAGGCGGCAAAATCACCATCAGTATCAATACCATCAATATCGACAAATTTAATACTAGTACTAGTTGGATTGGCTCCATCATTAGGAACGATAGATGTACCAGTAAGACCAATACTTCCGTTTAAGGTTACAGCTTGAGCCGAACCAGCAGATGTAAACATCCCAGCAGTAGCCAAGGGGATTGCAAAACTAGCAGCCAGAGTAGCGTTTAGTAATTTAGATTTAAAATTAATCATGAGTGTTTGAGAGTCCTAATAATAACCTGGAACAGAGAAATTGATTACTTAACCTTTACTATCAGTAATCTATTTAAAATACTGTCAGTGAAAGCGAAACTTACGTGATGTATTTCTTATCTCCATAAAATCACATAGATTTAGAACCTGCAATATTTACTGAGTGGTCTTCATCACATCTTCAATTAACAAATAGTCTTCATAAAATTTTAATTTCTTAGATATCTGCACTTCGTATATCTCTTACTCTCCAGGGTTTAAATTATAGGCAATAGCTCTGACTTTCATAAAAACTATTTACGTAAACTAAACCACTAGTATATTATTATACTTATCCTGCTTAAATAGATTTTAGAGCGATGAAGTATACAAAGTATCTAATATTTCTAATTGCCAATATTTAGTGAAACGGTTCCTCTCATAGAATAAATGGGAGGAATCGCTGTATTTGTTTACTATGGATAGTCTTTGCGATCGAATTGAATGTTTATGACAAACTAGCTAATTGCTAGCGATATAATACTGTTTTCAAATCTGTTACATTTTTTAAATGCTAAGAACCATATACCTGTGGCCAGGTTGTTATCACAAAAACTACAACTGCGGCGATCGCTAACAACCCTTGAATCAAATTTCCAACCAAAGACCCAACTACAATTCCTATACCTGCTTTAATCGCTAACCCAAATTCGCGTCGATAAAGGTACTCACCAATAATTGCTCCCAAAAGCGGGCCTAGTAAAATTCCTAACAGTGGCCCCCCAAAAGGTAAAGTTGGCAATAATCCCAAAAATCCTACCACCAAACCAACAATTGCGCCAATTTGCCCCCACTTGCTAGCTCCAGCTTGTTTTGCTCCTACATAGCTAGCTAAAAAATCTACTCCGACACTCAGCAGTAAAACTATAATTGTCACAATTAGTGGAATCTTGATAGCTGCAAAGGAACTACTAACAATGCCCCAGACAATAATTGCAATTAAAATTAAGCTGCTACCAGGAATGGCTGGAACTACGGCACCAATAATACCCACAACCATTACAGCAACTAATAGCCAATAAATAATTTGCATAGATTAATTGTAAATTTCCAAATTTTCTCATAAAGACGCACATCTGTGCGCCCCTACTGTTTATTCTATCTGGGTAAGATAGCGAAAAATACCTAGTACACCGTAGTGCAAGTTTGCCTAATGCTTCTAAACTGCTATTTAAAAGCTCAAAACCCATGACGAGAAAAATATTAACTGGACTAAGTTCGGAAGCCTACGAACACCCCTTCGATCGCAAAGCCTTGGCTTCTTTACAAAATATGCCCGGTGTCTCCTTGCTACTCAAAAAAATTAACGAATACGGCATTGATCGCTTACTCAGACTGCAAAGCCTTGGTAGTGAAATCAGAATTTCGCCCCGTAATTTTCCCGAATTACATCAAGCATTTGTAGAAACCTGCCAAATTCTTGATGTTGCTCCACTTCCTGAATTGTATCTATTTCGAGGCACAGGTCACATTCAAAGCTACATTGTTGGCGTAGAAAAACCCATTGTCGGTATCAATTTAGATGCAATGGAGTGGCTTGGCGTAGATGAGTTGCTTTACATTTTCGGACATGAAGTCGCTCGCATCAAAAGTCAGCACATGGTGTATCACCAAATGGCAATTGTTATGCCAACTTTGAAAAATTTGTTGAGCAGTACCACACTAGGAGTTGGTGGCTTGGTCGCTGGTGGAATGGAGCTAGGTTTGTATAATTGGCGGATGATGGCTAGGTTCACTGCCGATCGGGCTGCAATGCTTGCTTGTCAGGATATTGACGTAGCAACTACTACACTGATGAAACTTGCAGGTTTACCAGATGAGTACTTGACTAGTGCTGTAATTGAAGATTTCCTCGTTCAAGCCCGTGAGTTTGCATCCAATAACTTTGATAGCGTGGATAAAGTCACTAAAATATTAAGCTATACAGAGCCTGGGCTTTCTTGGATAGTTATGCGGGCTGGCGAATTATTAAAATGGGTTGATTCAGGAGCTTATGATAATTTAATTCAACAGACAAATCTAAAGACAGCGGCAGAATTAGAAGAAAAAGAAGCAAAGACACTAGAAGAAAAGGAAGGTTGGAATTTTTTGACTTTTTGGTGAGTTAATAATTCGTAATTCGTAATTAACTATATATAGATAGGAGTAAGTTAATTTGAGTTAATAATTACAAATTACGAGTTATTCTGACAGATGATCGGCCCAATTCTAGGTTAGGTTACTTGATTGGATTAAATCGAGCTAAGAGGATGTTTGAAAAGTCACGATTGATGTATCAAATATTTTTTACCCCACCCTAACCCTCCCCTTATAAAGGGGAGGGAACAACATTTTTTCTGTTTCCCCCCTTATAAAGGCTTGTCATTACCAACATCTTTTAAAGTGAGGTAGGGATG
>NZ_JAVRCK010000123.1:0-20660 GCF_034530815.1 Nostoc sp. DedSLP03 | reverse complement strand
TATCTTGATTCGACCACTTTAGCTGGTAATTTCTTTTTAAAAAATCACCTAAGCTAAGAGGCGCACCGATTCCTCTTGACAACGGTTATCTCACCTACGCTGCCTTATCCCGTATTTGTCCCCCACTACATGAACTAAAGTCTATTGGGATTCATCCGATTGCTGGAATACCAACCGGCAACAATTTGCTTGAACTCACTGCTCAATCTCGTCTAAAAATTCGCATTTATCATCAACAGATTCCTTTAATTTATCCTTATTTAGCAGGTCAAGCTTTTCATATAGGTGAAAATTCTTATCAACTAGATATTCCTGACTACAAACCGTTAATTTCTTCAGAAAGTGTTTATTCCAGATTAGTGGTAATTAAAGGGTTTCAAGACTCGACTAACTTTATTGAAGCTGTTCAACGGCAACTGGATAATTTAGGAATACAAGGAAAAATTCAACTTCTTACCCGGCAAGATGGGACACCTCAAAAAAGACAATTAACCATCAATAAAGAAGGGAAACAGTTTAAAATTAGAGGATTTGGCGTACAAATCAGCGAACTCAACTCAGAAGATTCCTTAACCTTGCAAGAACAGGGAATTGGTGGGAAGCGAAAGATGATGTGTGGAATATTTGTCCCAGCGACTCGCAGCAAGTCAGAAGAGGAAATCTAATCATGGTTGCTACCCAACCCAAAATTTACCTATCTCTCGATGCTGCGGATACGACAATAATGCACCGCGTGGGAATGACGGGATTCTACATGACTTTAAAGCGATTAGAAAAGCAATATCCCTCATCTCGTCAACGCGGAGGACATATATCATGGTCTTTGACTGCTGATACTATTAAATTATTCTGGCAAGGAAGTGATTTTGTCGCCCTATCTTGGTTAATTAATGAGTCTTTTCAATTAGATAATAGAGGTTTAATTCATCTAGTAGGATTAGACAATGATCGAATAGATTTAAGGCAGAAAATCCATATTCATGAGGGAATATGCGCTGTTTTCCTGCGTCTTAATAAGTTTTATCAAGCGGGAGAGATAGTTAACACCGAACTAAACGTTGAAGAAAAAAAAGTCGAATATCAATATAAATCCCTAACTTGGTACGCACATCAAACTTTTGCAGAAAAGTTATGCGATACAAATACCCAAAAACTCAGACAGGATTATATTCAAATAACCAGTTGGTTGTATTTAGGGGGAATTGTTCGCCATGCTAGGACGCAGAACACTACAAAACTGGAAGAGAAACCTGAATATGCCTTAGCATTATTATTTGTACCAGTAGTTTGTCATTATTGCTTCCTTCATATTTCATCAGAGGACTTGAAAGAAAAGAAACCCCATCGTTATTTGGTAGTGATTCCAGAAATTAAGGATTTTGAAGATGGTTCTCAAAGAAGATGGCGATTACAGCAATTAGAAACTAAACAGCTTCATGTTAGTAGCCTTGGCGAAGCAGGATTACTTTATTACAGCTTAGATGATATTCAGCCTGAAGCCGACTATTATCAAGCTTGTCAAGTTTGTTTATATGAAAAAATGAATCAAGCTTCTCGTCAAAGGACATTGATGAGTGTAGAAGAAATTAAAATTGATAAAAATACTTTAACCACTTATCAACAGATTCAAAAATACTTTCAAACTAATTATCAGAAGATTAAACCTAAGCAAACTTTTATTAAAGTGAATCCGATTCGCTCCCTGATAGCTGATAATTTAGTGAAAGGAATCCATTGGTGGTCTGATTTTTGGGAAAAATTGGTAATAGAGGATTCAAAAGGATATTTATTTAACCAGTTATTTTCCAATCGAGAAGGATTCATAATAATGGCAGAGAACAGTGAAGAAGACAAGCAGTATCTTATTTTTATTAAGATATTTCAGCAAGCTATGAAGGGTAACTTTGCTAAAATGTATGCTAAAGCACAGGAAGGAAAAGATCCTCCAATTAAGAAGAAAGTTGAACGATTAAGGGCAGAGCTAAACTATTGTTATGATGAATTGTCATTTAAAGAATATTTGTCTGACTTTTTAGTAAGAGGAGGATTAAATAAGTATTTTAATGAGCATCAAGAAGAAATTTCACTACTCATTAAAAAAACACCCTGGCAAGAACTAAGAATTTGGTCATTGTTAGCGATCGCCAGTTATAAACCCAAAGATAAGCCTACTAATAGGGATGATAATAGTTCATTACCAAACAATCAAAAACTAGAAGATGTGAATGATGAGTCAGAAGAAGAATGAGAATAATATCCCCAATTATTATCTTTACGGAACAGTCCTCACTCGTTATGGTTTAGCGTCCTTAAATCATGACATTAGGCGAGGAAATAAGACTATCCTGCAAAAAGGCTATTGGAATGGTAAAATTCATTCTTTTGTAGGTTCAAGTGCAATTCGTTGGGCGTTACGTTTTTATCTTCAAAAGCAAGGTTATTTAGTTAATCGAGTTTGGGATGATGACGAAAATATTAATCGGTTAACAAGTGAATATTTCGACCCAGAACAATTTTATGATGATGATATTTTTGGATTTGCTTTATTAGAGTCTGCTGAAACAGAAGAGGAGACTTCACCACCAAGGAGAAAAAAGAAACAAACAAAAGCCAGCACTCCTAATCAGCGAATGGGTGCTTTAGGGATGAATATGGCTGTTTCGCTAACGCCTTATGATGGTACAGTCAAGTTAGGGGCAAAAAGTGGCAGAGAAAAGGATAGTACATCGCTTCATTTTACAGAATATCATGCAACCCGATATCAATATTATTTTGGAATTGATGCCACTCATCTCAAAGATTTTTCGCGGATTCTACCTCTGATAGATGGGATTATGAATCTGCCCAAGGTAGGAGGGAGTAGTAATATTTTTAATTATCCTTTCTGTCCCGATAGTTTTGTATTTGAATGGACAAATCATTTTGCTCCATATATTTCCTATTGCTTTGAATATTACGATCCTAAGAGTAAGGAAGCAAAATTTACACAAGAGTTTATAGATGAAGTGGAATGCGGACAGATTGACCCTAGTAAGTTGTGGATTGGGGGAACAATTGTTAAAGAGTTACAGCAATTAGATAATTTTGATAATTCCCTTTTAAACAGAGCGCATATTTATCGTAATCGAAATGAACTGATTGCAGATTTGAAAACAGTCATTAAAAGAGATTTGGGCTTAGAAGAATCAAAATGATTGCACCACTAATTCTCTATTTAGATGTTCCATTTGCGACTTTTCGGGAGTCCCATGCAAGGGAAATGGGAAAAACCTATCCTGTCCCTCCTCCAGCGACAGTGTATGGAATGTTGTTGTCTTTGGTAGGGGAAACGAATGCCTATCGCCACTGTGGGGTAGAATTGGCGATCGCAATGTTATCTAGCCCCAAAAAGTCACAAATTTTGCGTCAAATGAGACGGTTTAAGAATACTGATTTTAGCCATCCAGAGAATGTTATTCCCTGTTATCAAGAAATTTTGTCTAATCTGAAGTGTTTGATTTGGGTTCGTTCTGACGAGGAAAAGATACAACCAACTTTAAGGGAGAAGATACAGTTAGCGTTTGACCATCCTGAGCTAGTAAGACGGTTTGGTTGTTTATTTTTGGGAGAAAGTGACCAGTTGATTAAAACGATCAAACTTGTCTCGGAAGATTATCTAGAAGGGGTGAGAGAGTGGGCGATTAGAGATAATCGAGGTAGGTTAACCTTACCCTATTGGGTTGACCATGTGGGGTCAAGAAATACCCGATTTTTGAGGTATCGAATTGAGGAAATGCCAAGCTCACCACCTCCTGATTTGGCGTGGACGATGATTCAATCTCCAATTTGACAAGTATCTCTTATGGGAAAAGGAGTTTAGGATCAAAGAATGGCGGGAAGGTTTAGACGGTAAGGGATATGGTAATTGAGACAAGAAAAAATGTGCTTGCCATTTTTGGGAAAGTTTATCTGCACTGGCTTTGAGGGGCTGAAAGTAAGGGAAACTTTGGTAAGTTATATATTTTTGGTTTCTCGATATGGAAAGTACTTGTAAGATTGTAAATAAACCTTCCTCAGTTAAGAGTTTTCAACTTTGTTGTGATTCGTGGCTTTATGCCGTTAGGCGTTGCTCAAGAGGGTTGGCGATGGGCAGAGGATAATTGGTTTGGGTGATTCGTGGCTTTATGCCGTTAGGCGTTGCTCAAATATCGAGGTCAAATATACTGACTGCGATCGCAGAAGTAATTCGTGGCTTGATAAGGTTGGGTTATTGCATCTGATTTGGGATCTAGGCGAACAGGACTGGAAACAAATAGACGCACGTATTAATATTGATGACCTTCTCCGCCAAGCAGGATGGAACCCGGCTGATAAATCTCAGGTAATGACTGAGGTTTCGGCTCACTGAAAGTAAGCTTAATTTGTGGCGATCGCATAAGCCCTTCTGAGAAAATTTTCTGGAGGGCTTTAGTTGCTTTAGGAAGTGAGTTCTATTGCGCTGTGAAAAATGTTTCACAGAGGCTGCCGATAAAGGCGAACGTGTGCTAAAACGTTCAAAAATTCCAGTTATTACTCACTCTCTGCTTCAATACCGTAATCTGCAAAAAAAGCAGAAATAGATATATTCAGCGCCTGTGCAAGCTTTTCTATATTTTTTAGTGAAGGATTACGAGTCCCTGTTTCGATACTGGAAATGTAATTGCGATGAAGACCAGCCCTTTCAGCTAACTCTTCTTGAGAAAGGTCTAATTCTCGTCGTCGCCGTCTAATAGCTTTGCCAAAGCGATATTCAATATCTGGATCTTGGTTTTTTTGCCTCACAGAACCATCGTGAGGGAGTGTAGACAATTAATCTATACACAATAAATTTAGTTTTGCACACTATATGTTAATTTAAAAATATTGGTGCAACGCTATCCGCAATAAATATGACGAATACATTTCCTCAGATTCCGCCAGTAGCGATGCCAGAAGTAATTCCCAGCGAATTACCCCACCAGAGATTTCGTCTCGGTGAATGGGTGCGCTGGTTTCAAGTACCCAACGGTGATTATGGTCGCGTCATCGGAGTCATATACACCCAACAAGCTAGTTGCATTGCCACTGGCTTACATTATTTGGTTCTTTTAGATGAGCGCAGCCCCTCTCGTAAAATTTGCACCTGCGACTTTGCTTTCGAGGAAGATATCGAACCCCTGGATAACTCATTCTTGGAAAGGCTTCGGGGCAATCATGTCTGAAGCTCAACAACATCAGCAGTTGCTAGAATTGCACAACCAAATGTTCATGTCTCCCCAAGATTTTAGCTATCGTTGGGGATTGGGTTACGAAGAACTAGCAAAAATCTGTGCCATCTCTAAATCTACGGCTTATCACTGGTTGGGTGGACAAGCCAGCCGCCGAGAAGCTGGATTACCTTATCAGAGAATTATGGCTGTGGCTGATTTTCTTTTTGCCAATGCCGAAGTAATTAATCCTCTCTTAGAACAGTGGCATAATTCTCCACCACCAAATTAATTCTTCAGCTTTTGCAAATTGACAAAACTTTTCTCCATCACCTTGACTGACACAAAAAATAGGTAGTAGGGTGCAATTTATCGTCACCAGCCTAGCCCTGCTCCATGAACCGTTCCACCAATGATTCTTATTACTTGCCCTCTAGTATTGAATTGACCCAAAGCCATGTCCTGATTCATCGCATGGCAATACCGCTCAAAAATGCAATCAGCTACTTACAGCAATTTCCCCAGCCAGAATACGAGGATATTTGCCGGGATGCTTTTGAGTTAGGATTTCTTTGCTTGCAAACTGCTCAAACTCGTCATGGCAATGAATTAATTAAGCAGCAGATGGAATCCTTGTTGGTGGAGTTTCAGCAGGCAGTCAAGGTAATTGCAGAGTCTTTCCAGCAGGAATTAATTAATCAAGTAGGAATAGAGAATGGTCAATTATTAGCTCCACTCCAAAATCAAATTAATCTGACTTCAGCCATCCTCACTGAAAAACTCAATAGCGTCAGCACTTTACTTACACAAGAAATAGATCCTGCCAGAGAAACTTCTGTTGTCGGCCGCTTTTTGAATTCATTACGTCAACTGTTAGATGCTAAACGCTCTGATTCCATTCAAGGCGCATTTAAAGCAGCATTAATAAATGCTACTAAGGAAAACGGTACTCTGGCTGCGGCAGTAAAAAATGTGGTTTCTGAGTCTGTGAAACCATTAACCGAACAAGTGGAAAAACTGACCAGAGAAATTCGAGATCAACAGGTGACACAACAAGTACTTGAGCAGACAACTACAAAAGGGATCAACTATGAGGAATTAGTTGTTGTCGAACTGCGAAATTGGTCAAAGTTGAGTGGAGTAGAGGTGGAGCATATTGGTCGTGATGGGGATACTGGCGATATTCTTCTAAAGTTCACCAGTAAATCGTTAGCTGTAATTGAACTGTCAATAGTGATTGAAGTTAGAAGCCGACCGTCAAAACCTTTTGGTCGCCAAGCAATCACTCAACATTTACAGTCAGCAATGGTGCGGCGTTCTGCAAACTCGGCAATTTTTTTAAGTTATTCGCGTGAGGGATTAGCGCAGGAAATCGGTGATTGGGCAGAGGGAGTTTCTGAGTCGGGTTATTGGATCGCTACAACCCATCCATTTTTAATCATTGCTATCCGCTTTTTGGTGATCCAGCAAAGGTTAAATAAATTGCGTACCTTTGAATCAGAACTGGATGTGACTGCTGTTGAACAACAAATTCAGCAAATCCGCACAGCTTTGGGACGAATCAGAACTATCAAAAAATCTCTGACGGAAATTGGGAAGGGTGTGTCTGTAATTAAAGTTGAGGCAGATGCGCTGAGTGGAGATATTCAATCAGCGTTGAAATCAATTGAGCAAACCCTGAGTTTCGTTCCAACTGAAAGTACTGGCTAACAGTTTAGCTAGCATACTCCTGCAATATTTCTCACCCAATAACGCACCCAGATTTTTTAATTCAGCAAATGATTTAAGTTATAGGGTATTAACACAGGTAGTTTAAGTGAATAGGACTTACGCACTGTACAAACGAATCATCTTGTGTGTTAATCTTACGTTGCTTAGACACCACTTCTTGGCGGTGCTAGCGATCGCCCAGTACCAGAGATAAATGACGAACGGACAAAACGGACAAAACGGACAAAAGAAAAAATTAGAAACTCAGCTTTGGAATATTGCCGATTCGCTACGGGGCAAGATGAACGCTGATGAGTTTCGGGATTATTGCTTAGGGTTTATTTTCTATAAGTACCTATCCGAGCGTCAGCATCTTTACGCTAATGATATTTTGGCTGAGGATAAGATTGATTTTCTAGAGCTTGATGAGTCGTCGGAAGAGGGGCAGGAATATTTAGAGGCAATTAAAGAGGAATCTATTGCCGAGTTGGGTTATTTTTTGAAGCCATCTGAGTTGTTTAGTTCTCTGGCTAAACGGGCATTAGGCAATCAGGCGGATAAGGATGAGATTAGTGATGAGGAGTTAGAAAAGAGTTCAATTTTTATTTTGGGGGATTTGACGGATGTTTTAAACAACATTGAACGCTCCACTATGGGCAAGGAAAGTGAGGAAGACTTTGATCATTTGTTTGAGGATCTGGATCTGAATTCGACGAAGTTGGGGCGGACTCCGAAGGCGAAAAATGCTTTAATTGCCAAGATTTTAGTGCATCTGGATAAGATTGATTTTCGGTTGGGAGACACCGAGAGCGATGTTCTGGGGGATGCCTATGAGTATTTGATTGGGCAGTTTGCCAGTGGTGCGGGGAAAAAGGCGGGGGAGTTTTACACGCCGCAGCAGGTTTCTAAGGTATTGGCGAAGATTGTGACGACGGGAAAAGAGCGGCTGAAGTCGGTTTATGATCCGACTTGTGGTTCGGGTTCGTTGTTGCTGCGGGTGGCGCGGGAGGTAGAATCAGTCGGGGATTTCTATGGGCAAGAGATGAACCGCACGACTTACAACCTGGCGCGGATGAACATGATTTTGCATGGGGTGCATTATCGGAATTTTGATCTTAGGCAAGAGGATACGCTAGAGAACCCCCAGCATAAGGGTATGCGGTTTGAGGCGGTGGTGGCGAATCCGCCGTTTTCGGCGCAGTGGAGTGCGAATAAGCTGTTTGAGTCGGACGATCGCTTTAGTCAGTATGGGAAGTTAGCCCCGGCTTCTAAAGCTGATTTTGCATTTGTGCAGCACATGCTGCATCACCTCGATGAGAATGGCATTATGGCGGTGGTTTTGCCTCACGGGGTGTTGTTTCGCGGAGGTGCAGAGGGGCATATTCGCCAGTATCTAATCAAGGAGCGGAATTGGTTGGATGCGGTGATTGGGTTGCCTGCGAATATTTTTTATGGAACGAGTATCCCAACTTGCATTCTGGTGTTGAAAAAGTGCCGGGAATCTCCTGAAGATATTTTGTTTATTGATGCCAGTGCCTATTTTGAGAAGGCGAAGAATCAGAACTATTTGCGGGATGAGGATGTTGAAAAAATTATTTCCACTTATCGCCAAAGGATAGAGGAGGAAAAGTATAGTTATCGCGCACAGTTAGCGGAGATTGCTGAGAATAATTTTAATTTGAATATTCCGCGTTATGTGGATACGTTTGAGGAGGAGGAGGAGATCGATCTAGATGCTGTGGTACGGGAGATCCGGGAGATTGATCGCGATATGGTGGAGACGGATCGGCTGATTCGGGGGTTTTGTGATGAGTTGGCGATTGATACGCCGTTATGAAGATTGAAAGAGCGGGGTATAAAGTAGTTCCTCTCAAAACACTACTAACTACATCCGTGCGGAATGGATACTCTCCTGTTTGTCCTGAAGCGGAAAGCGGAAATTGGGTTCTTGGCTTAGGTGCATTAAATGGAAATGGGTTTGATCCATCCCAGAAAAAACCTGCACCGCCTAATGATCAGAAAATTCAGGATTTTCTCCTTTCTAAGGGTGACTTTTTGGTTAGTCGTTCTAACACCTTGGATAAAGTTGGAAGAGCTTCTCTATTTCGTGGTGAAATAGAGAACTGTGCTTACCCTGATTTAATGATGAGATTTAGAGTAGATGAGAAGAAAGTCAATCTTGAATACTTAGATACTTATCTAAAAAGCGAAAATATCAGGCATTATTTTCAGATTCATGCTGCTGGCTCAAGTGGCAGCATGGTGAAAATCACTAAGAGTATTCTTGAAGAAACTCCAATCTTGCTCCCACCATTGCCAGAACAAGAGAAGATCGCTAGTTTTTTGGGGGCAGTGGATACACGCCTAAACCAACTCCGCCGCAAACGGGAACTGCTGCATACCTACAAACGCGGCGTAATGCAGAAAATATTTTCTCAAGAGATTCGGTTTAAACAAGACGACGGCTTCCCCTTCCCCAACTGGCAAGAGAGAAAGTTAGGAGACATCACATATAAAGTAGGAGAAAAAAATAAAGAAAGTATTGCATATCCAATCTATTCGATTAATAACAAAACAGGATTTGTACCCCAATCTGAGCAGTTTGATGGTGTTGACAGTAATGATCGAGGCTATGACATATCCTTGTATAAAATCATTAAGAAAAATACATTCGCATATAATCCTGCAAGAATTAATGTTGGTTCGATTGGATTTAGCAGGGATTTAGAAAATATAATTATTAGCTCTCTATATGTCTGTTTTCAAACAAAAAACCAATTAAACAATCTTTATTTACTACAGTATATAAATACATTTAATTTCAATAAATCAGTTTTACGTAATGTAGAGGGAGGGGTTAGAAATTATTTATTTTTTGAAAATTTTTCAAACATTAAAATACCGTTACCTTGCTTAGAGGAACAACAAAAAATAGTTACTTTCTTGACCGTCATTGATCGCAAAATCGAAACCCTCTCCCGCAAAATCGAGCAAACCGAAAAATTCAAAAAAGGCTTGCTGCAAAAACTGTTTATTTGAAAAAAGGAAACAGGGAATACAATAAAAGTATTACCAATTACCTAATAGAAAATATGGAGATTTAAGCAATGCTAAACTTGCAAATTACCAAAGAACAAGTATTTAGTTTACTTGAACAATTATCTTGGGCAGAACAACAGGAGGTTTTGCAATATCTCAGTCAAAAACTCCATAGTCAACCAGTGAATAGTCAATCTAATCCTGATCATGCTTTCGAGCATCCCATTAACCAACTCTCAGGGAAAATTACAGCTTTTCAAGGGGTTAATGCTTTAGCTTGGCAAGAGCAAATTCGGAGTGAGTGGGATGAAACTGGATTATCTCATTGATACTAATATTTTGATTTCATTGTTCAATCAAGAATTAACCCAACCTATACCTAATGGTAACATAGGTTATTCTGTCATCACAAGTATTGAGATTTTATCTTTTAAGGGTTTATCTTTACAGGAAGATAATTTAATTTGCTCAACTCTAAAAACTCTTATCGAAGTATCTCTAGATAAGACTATTACCGAAAAAACAATTCAATTAAGGCGAAAATATAGCTTAAAGATGCCTGATGCTATTATTCTTGCGAGTGCTTGGGAGTGTGCAGCAGTGTTGATTACCAATGATAAGCAGTTGTCCAAAATCAGCGAAGTACAGGTTCTTTCTTTACCAACGAAAAGTTAGGTAACAGCGAATAAAATAAAAGTATTACCAATTACCAAAAAAATGATCGCTGCTAAAGACAAACCCACAAACTTAACCCCCGAAGAATACTTTGCTTGGGAAGCAACCCAACTGGAAAAGCACGAGTATATCAACGGTGAAGTTTACGCTATGACTGGCGGTAGCGTTAATCATAGCCGTATTGCAATTCGATTTACGACTATGTTTGATACCCATTTAGACGCTAGTAGTTGCATAACAGGGAACTCAGACCTGAGAGTTAATATTGTCGGCACTAATAACTATACCTACCCAGATGCCAGCGTTACCTGCGACGATCGCGACAAAACCACCACCCAATATATTACCTACCCCTGCTTAATCGTCGAAGTCCTCTCCGCCAGCACCGAAGCCTATGATCGCGGTGGCAAATTCCGAATGTATCGCCAAAACCCAGCCTTAATCGATTACCTACTAGTCAGTTCCACTAGCATCGAAATCGACCTGTATCACAAAAACGACGCAGGCGACTGGTTGATTATCAACTACAAAGCAGGCGACGCGATCGAACTCAAAAGCATTAACCTCAATTTCCCCATTGAACAAGTCTATCGCGGTTTAACCCTCTCCGCAGAAACCCCAACAGACACCATTCGGGAATAGGTAGTATTTTATAGGAAGTAGGCAATAAATAATACTTTTATTGTATTCCCCATTCCCCTATGCCCCAAACCGAAGCCGAACTTGAACAAAAACTAATTGCTCGCCTAACTGGACTAGGTTACGAACCCGTCACCCTTCGCAATGCTGAAGACCTCAAAGCCAACCTGAAAGCCCAACTGGAAAAACATAATCACATCGAGATCAGCGACACAGAGTTTAAAAGCATTCTCAACCACCTTGATAAAGGCAACGTCTTTGATCGCGCCAAACGCCTCCGCGACAAAATGGAACTCAGCCGCGACGATGGCACTACCTTTTACCTAGAATTCCTCAACACCGAACATTGGTGTCAAAACCAATATCAAGTCACGAACCAGATTACCCAGCAAGGCAATTACAAAAACCGCTACGACGTAACCCTGCTGATTAACGGCTTACCCCTCGTGCAAATTGAACTGAAACGCCGAGGACTGGAACTCAAAGAAGCCTTCAACCAAATCAACCGCTACCAGCGCCATTCCTACGGCGCAGACAATGGACTGTTTCAATACGTCCAAATTTTCGTCATCTCCAACGGAGTTAATACCCGCTACTACGCCAACAACCGCAAACAAGAATTTAAACAAACCTTCTACTGGGCAGACCAAGAAAACAACCTCATAACCCAACTAGAAGACTTCGCCGACAGCTTTCTGGAGAAATGCCATGTCTCCAAAATGATCTGTAAATACATCGTCCTGCACGAATCCGACAAAGTGCTGATGGTGCTGCGCCCCTATCAATACTACGCAGTAGAAGCCATCATTGAGCAAGTCAAAGATACCGATAAAAATGGCTATATCTGGCACACCACAGGATCAGGCAAAACCCTCACCAGCTTCAAAGCTGCCCAAATTCTCACCCAAATACCCAAAGTGCATAAAGTGCTGTTCGTCGTCGATCGCGCTGACCTTGACTACCAAACCAGTAAAGAATTTAATTATTTCAGTCCTAATTGCGTAGACACCACTGACAACACTCGACAACTGGTAGAACAAATGGCTGGGGATAACCCCCTCATTGTCACCACTATCCAGAAACTCAACCGAGCGATCAAATCTCAAAAGCATGAAGCGGCAATGGAGCATTTGAAAGATAAGCGCATTGTGTTTATCTTTGATGAATGCCACCGCTCCCAATTTGGCGAAACCCATAAAAATATCGTCAAATTCTTTACCAAAGCCCAAATGTTCGGCTTTACCGGGACTCCCATCTTTGCCGATAACGCTGCTAGCAACGAACACGGTAAACGCACTACCAAAGACCTATTCCAGGAATGTTTGCATAAATATGTGATCACTAATGCGATCGCCGATGAAAACGTTCTTAAATTTTCCGTCGAGTATTGGGGCAAAATCAAACGCAAAGACGGCACGCTGATCACAGAGCCAAAATTAGACCGAGAATTCTTTGAAAATCCCGACCGAATTTCTCTAATTGTCGATTGGATTATTGCCAACCATAACCGTAAAACCCACGGTAGAAAATTCTCGGCGATGCTCTGCGCCAGCAGCGTAGACACCCTAATTACCTATTACGACACGTTCAAAAACAAACAAAAACAGGGATTACATGACCTACGAGCGATCGCGATTTTTACTCCTGGCTATAACGAAGAAGACCAAGACGCAAACGGCTTAATTGGAGAACCCGATTTTAATATCAGCGCAGATACAAGCAACCGTAGCCATAGCCGCGACAAACTGAATCAATTTATCGCGGACTATAATCAGATGTACCAAACCCAACATTCCGCCAAAGATAGTCAGGCTTTCTATGCCTACTATAAAGACATCGCCAAGCGGATGAAAGACCGCGATCGAGAAAACTTTCAGGATCAGGAACGTGCCGATATTCTGTTAGTCGTCAATATGTTTCTCACGGGCTTTGATGTCAAAAAGCTCAATACACTTTACGTTGACAAAAATCTGAAGTATCACGGATTAATTCAAGCATACTCCCGCACTAATCGCATTTTGGGCGAACTTAAATCCCAAGGGAATATCGTCTCTTTCCGTAACCTCAAAGAGAATACTGATCAAGCCATTGCCCTCTTTTCCGATACCAACGCTAGCGAAGAAATTTTCATCGAACCCTACGAATACTACACTGAAAAATTCAATGAAGGTGTGCAAGAACTGAGAGCGATCGCCACTATCCCTAACGATGTCAATAAGCTTATTAGTGAAGACGACCAAGTTGAGTTCGTTAAAGCCTTTCGTAATCTTATCCGTTTACAGAATGTAAGTAAATCATTTACTGAATTTAGTTTTTCCGACTTAAATCTGGATGAACAAACCTTTGAAGATTACAAAAGCAAATATCTGGACATCTATGATAGAACCCGATCCAAACCCGATGAAGAGAAAGAATCTTTGGTTGAAGAAGTCGATTTTGAACTGGAACTGATCCAGCGAGACGAAATTAACGTCTCCTATATTCTCAAGCTGCTGGCTAACCTCCAGCGACACATCAAGGATGATGCTACCCAGGAAGATTACCAAAATCAGAAAGCGTCTATCCTTGAGCTAATCGGGAAAGAAGTCCAATTACGCAGCAAGCGGGATCTGCTTGAGAAATTTATCGAAGAGCGGCTACCCACCCTCGAACCCGAAGAAAAAGTCGAAACCGTCTTTCAAGACTTCTGGACTCAAGAACGTGTTGAAGCAATTGGGCAACTCTGCCTAGAGGAGAACCTCAAGATCGAAGCCGTGAATCAAATGATTTCCGACTACAAATTTTCTGGGAAAGAACCGTTAAGAGAAACCGTGTTGAATGCTTGCAACGAAAAACCCAAATTATTAGAGCGTAAAAAAATCTTTGCGCGAGTCGTATCAAAATTACTCGACATCATCAACAAATTTGATGACGATCTTGGTGAGCTTGGGGAGGAAGAATAAAACAGTTCTCAAAGCAGGCGATCGCGCATTGCCAACGAATGCAAAGCTTTTTAAGCGATACTGAGGCGGAGTGTAAACTTTGTGATACAGTTTTAAACAATATATATTCTTTTAATCTTATGTCTAATTCTTCTATCGGTGTTAGGATTCCTCCTAACCTTCAGAAGCGGTTGGAAAGCCATATTGCCGAGACGCATTCAACCAGAACAGAAGTAATTTTAAATGCTTTAGCTCAGTATCTGGGTGCAAGTGAAGAAGTGCCATTGAGCCAGAGGGTGTCTGCATTGGAAGCTCAAATCTTAGAGCTAAAAGGTTTGATCAAAAATATTTCAAGTCTCCCAAGTTATTCATAACAAGCTCAACAGCTAGGTCAAGCGAGCTGGCACGTTGAAAAACGATGTGGTCGTTAGCGTGTCGCTCCTTACCTCTGCTGTGCTGAGACTTTGCCGTTAAGCCATCTGCTGGCTGAGTTTGAACGGAGAATGGCGGTGCTAGAGGAACAAAACAGAGAAAATTAACGGTTTGCCTTACCCAGTAACTTATAGAAAACTCTATTTCAAGGAAATTGAAAACATGACAGAACAAGCTAACTTTAAAATCATTATCGCCATTCAAGATGCCGATTTAGATAACGACGAGTTACAAGAAGAAACTCAAAACTTGCGAGAACAACTTGAGGAAAGTGAAATCGTAGAAAGCGCAGATTTGGTAGAAGTTAATCAAGCACCAGCAGGTTCAAAGGCTCTCGGTGGCTTCATTTTAGGGCTTTTAAGCGCAGAGGTTAGTCCCGCTAATATTAAAAAATTAATGGGATTTTTGGGCGATCGCTTGGGGAATAAACAGATTGAGTTAGCACTCAAAACTCCTGACGGTAGAGAAATTAACCTCAAAGCCAGTAGCAGAGAAGAGTTTGAATTTGTTTTCCAAAAAGCACAAGAATGGGCAAAAGGTAATTCCACCACAGAAGATAAGGCTAACACAGATGGCTAAAATTGCTTTATTAATTGCAGTAAGCCAATTCGATTCGGGAGATTTAGCCTCTTTACCGAAAAGCTCTACGGATGTGGATGCAATGAAAGAAGCGTTGATAGAGCCAGAGTTAGGAGGGTTTAAAGAATCTGACATTACTGTGTTGAAGAACCCTAAGAAACAGCGAATGGAAGATGCTGTTTATGATTTATTTGATAAAGGTAGTAGAAAAAAGGATGATCTCCTGTTATTTTACTTCTCTGGTCATGGAATTACTGATGAACAGGGGACATTCTTCTTTTCTACCTATGAGACTCGTAAGGAAAATGGTAAATTACGCCCTACCACTGCCGTATCATCAAAATTTGTACATGACTGGATGAATCAATGTCCATCCAAACGAATGGCTATTATCCTCGACTGTTGTCATAGTGGGGCGTTTGCTAAGGGATTAAGTGCTAAAGGTACTGCTAACGCTCTAATTAAAGAGCAGTTAGGAGGTGAGGGACGCGCCATACTCACAGCTGCTAGTGCCACCGAATATGCTTGGGCTAAGGATGAATTTAATCTTTCTGTCTATACCTATTATCTCCTAGAAGGTGTTCGTACAGGAAAAGCAGATCAAAACGGCAATGATTGGCTTTCTCTGGAGGAATTACATGAATATGCCAAGAAAAAAATATTTGAAGCAAAACTCGAAATGAACCCAGAGTTTTATCCAGTGAGGCAAGGAGCTAAGATTCATCTTTTTAAAACCAAAACTACTGATCCTAGAGAGAGGTATCGAAAAGAAATTCAGCGTTATTTGAAACTAGGTAAAATTCCTCTTTTTGCTCGTAATTCGTTAGAAGATTTGCGCGAAAAATTACAAATATCTCAAGGCGAATCCCAATCAATAGAACAAGAAGTTTTCGCTCCTATTCAGAAGAAGCAAGAAAATCTGAAGAAATATGAAAAGGCTTTGAGAGAAGCATTAGCTGAAGAAGGTTCTCTTGATAGTGATTGGATTTGGGATGAATTAAAGCGAATTCAGGAAAGATATGAACTTCAGGATGAAGAAGTAGAGCCAATCAGGCAGAAGATTATTCCTGAAATACCGCAACAGGAATTACAAAAAGAACGACAAGCACAGGAAGAATATAATAATAAACTTCGGCAATATGAACAGGCATTCTCAAAAGCTGTTGAACTAGAATATCCTTTGAGCAGTCATACTCGGCAGCAAATCAACAGTTGCCAGCAGTCTTTAGGACTTAGACCTGAAGATATACAGCGAATTGAACAACCGATTTTGGCTGCTAAGTATCAAGGGAAACTAAAGGAGGAAGAGAGACGGAAAGAACAAGAAGCAGAAATAGCCAAACAGTTAGAAGCACAAAAGCAACGAGAACAGGAAGAGTATCAAAAACGACTAGAACAAAGGCTGAACGGAGAACAGGAAGAACAACCTAGACTAGAGCCACAAGAGAACATTCCTTCACAACCCCAACCAAGACAGGCAGGATTTCTCTTCTCAAAAACGAAAAAAGCTAAGGATCGGCGTACCGTTATTGTGTTAAGTTTAGCAGCTGGTGGAGGGATAGGGTGGATGTTTGGGCAAGTGACAGGTATGGTTGTGGGTGGGGTAGTATTATGCTTAGTAGTATATCTTACATCCATCTACATTGAACGCTGGTAGTTTTCTGTAAACTTATTTCTGGGAATATTTCTCACAAATTTATCGGCTTTTTACTAAATTTATACTAAACTTCTATAACCTTAATTCCAGACTAAAATTACCGAACAATACCTTGCCCAATTCCTGAAAATCTGACCCAAACAACTGGGATACACTAATTTTCGCCTTCTTACACGCAGGAATAATTAACTTCACCAAATGATAAGGTTGACTTTGATTTGTTGTTGAGGCTATCCTCAACGATTCCATGATTCCTCCTAAATCTCCCAATAACTTCACATCCTTTCCACTTGCTTGTTCAAACACAAACAAAATTAATTGTAATTTTCGGGTTAACTCGATCGGGATGGGTTCATATCCTAATTGGGGAGTAAGTGCAATTAATTCGCTAATTCCTTGAATATTAACTCTATATTTCTCTATTTCCTCTTCGCTTTTAATTCCCTGCCCTAACCACCTGTAACAACGAGAACAAAATCCCGCAGGTGAAAACTTAGCCATTACAGATAAACGCGAATCACAATGAGGACATTGTTCTATTAATCGCTGTTTGTGAATCAAACAAAATTCTACATCCTTAAATGACCATAATAAGGGTTCATAGATAGTTTTGTTCTGCTGCATCCACTCTTCCCAACAACAAGGACACCAAGCGCGGTAGCTCCGAAATAGCCCCTTGTCATAAATCATTCCTTTCCAGCTTAAAAGGGTCAAAAAGCGTAAATCCTGACGCATTGTTAACTCTTTTAAGACAGCGACTAACTTTCCTGTCATTTCTCGCATTCCGTTAATAGCTGGTTTAGCGTCGCTATTTCCCAATAGGTGACTTAGATTTTTTGACAATAGCTCAGATTTATCCTCATCTTTGAGAAGAAGTGGCGCAATTTCTCCCATAACGAGCTTTTGAGATGTCAAACAGTGCGCCTGCGCTAAACGATGGAGATAGCTACTAAGACTTTCTGCATAGGGAGTTCCCACTGCCACAGGTTCAACAGAGAATAACCGACTCCGTTGCGGGATTTCTGGAGGTTTTAGGTTCCAATGTTCTAAGTAAATATTCATCCCTCTTGGATTAACCTAAACGCTGGTACTTTAGTTTTAAAAGGCATTTCAGGGATTAGTTTCCGATTCACTCTTAACCTCAATGCCGTAATTAACAAAGAAATCGGAGACAGATATCTCCAAAGCTGCCGCTAACTTAACAATATTTTTCAACGAAGGGTTACGCTCTCCGGTTTCAATTCCTGAGATGTAGTTCCGATGAAGCCCTGACCTTTCAGCCAGTTCTTCTTGGGATAAATCTAGCTCTCGCCTTCGCCGCCTAATCGCTCTGCCAAAGCGGTACTCAATACTGAAGTGTTTTTGTGTCACCAAACAATACTGAACTAGTATCGCCGTTAAATCTATCTACTACCAGTGGACTTTTGCACACTATGAGTGGTATAAAAGGGAAGTAATATAACATCACACAAGCAAGTCCCTAATTTTATGGCCTTATTTTGATAGATTCATAAAATAAAGCGAAAAGTGCTTAGTACGGAATATATGAAAGAGCAATTTGAACAATGGGTTGCTCGCCTTCCAATATCCGAGGCAGGGCAAAAAGTTATTGAGAAAGTTCGCTCATCTGAACCATCCCGTCGCGTTGGTGGCGGTAGCAAGAATGTTTCGGGACGCTACCCTAGCCGCAAGATGGGAGTCACGATTCAATTTGAGTCTCATCGGGTTGAACTGCCAATTATCTATCAGTTAGAATACGATGAAGATGTTCTAGAATTCTACGATCAACCACCGCAAATTAAACTTGACTATCAAGCAAGTAACGGACGTAGATTAGGCGTTTTACATACCCCAGATTTCTTTGTTATCCGAACCAATTTGGCTGGTTGGGAAGAGTGTAAAACTGAGCAGGATTTGAAAAAACTAGCAGAGAAAAGCCCCAATCGTTACTTTTACTCTGAAGAAAATAATCAATGGCATTGCCCGCCAGGAGAAGACTATGCTAACCAGTTTGGGCTTTATTACCGCATTCGCTCAGATCGGGAAATCAATTGGGTTCTGCAACGTAATCTGCAATTTTTAGAAGATTATTATCGTTCACAATCTCTAGTAGTGGAAGAAGCGATCGCTCAATCACTACTTGCAGTTGTGTCATCTCAACCAGGAATCACTTTAGCAGAATTACTCAATCGGTCAACAGGAGCTAAATCTGACGATATCTACACCTTAATTATTCAAGAGCAAATTTATATTGATTTAAATGCTACACCACTAGCTGAACCAGAAAGATGTCTAATCTTCCGTGACCAACAAACTGCTAGTGCTTATAGATTAATAGTTGAACAGCCAAGTGTAAGTCTTCCGGCTATCTCTCCTGTAGTCAATATTGTTACCGGAACGCTTGTTAGTTGGGATGGCAAAGGTTTAAATATCATCCATGTTGGCGAAACAGAGATTATACTTTGTGCAGAAAATAATCAGTTAATTGAACTCAAAAAAGCTGTATTTGAGAATCTGGTTCGCCAAGGAAAAATCACAAGTCTCCAAACACCAGAAAAAACAGATGTTAGCAAAGAATATTGGCAGCGATTTTATCAAGCTAGTCCAGAAGACCAAGCAGAAGCCCTTGAACGCTACAAAGCTATCGAACCTTACTTAAACGGACATCCCCCAGAAAACGAAACAATACCAGCCCGTACCATTCGTGACTGGAAAGCTAAATATCTAACTGCAATTCAAAAATACGGTTGCGGCTACATTGGGCTTTTGTCCCATCGCAGTGTCAAAGGTAATCGTCAGCGCAAGCTGCCCGAAGAAACCTTAGCAGTTATGGAGAAGTTTATTTTAGAAGACTATGAAACTCTTAAACAAAAAAGAATGTGGGAGGTTCACGCGGCTTTAGTTCGAGCTTGCGAACAAGCTGGTGTAATTGCTCCGAGCTATAAAGCATTTACCAAAGAAGTACAACGCCGGACTGGTTACGAACAGACTAAAAAACGCCAAGGTCATCGTGCCGCTTATCAGTATGAATCCTTCTATTGGGAGCTTACTACAACTACCCCAAGACACGGCGATCGCCCCTTTGAAATTGGGCATATCGACCATACCCCGTTAGATGTAGAGCTAGCTTGCTCTCGTACAGGTCGCAATCTTAAAAAACCTTGGGCAACATTTCTCGTAGATGCTTATTCACGGCGATTGCTGGCAGTTTACCTAACGTTTGACTCACCCTCATATCGTTCTTGCTTAATGGTGCTAAGAATTTGTGTCCAACGTCACGGCAGGCTTCCCCAAATTGTAGTGGTAGATAACGGTGCAGAGTTTCACAGCGTTTATTTTGAAACACTACTAGCTACTTTTGAATGTACAAAAAAGCAAAGACCCCCAGCCAAAGCTCGTTTTGGTTCGGTTTGCGAACGCCTATTTGGGACTGCCAATACTGAATTTGTTTATAACTTACGCGCTAATACACAAATAACTCGTAACGTCCGCCAAGTCACCAAGTCAGTTAACCCTAAAAATCAAGCTGTATGGACACTTGGTTTACTTTATGAATATCTTTGTACTTGGGCTTACGAAGTTTACGATACAGATGAACATCCGGCACTTTTCCAGAGTCCGAGGGATGCGAGCGTATGAGGAGTTTTCATTATGACACAAACTACTAAATTTCCGCTTGAACTCCTCACAAGACCTGCTCCAGAAAGGCTGGCATACTTTGAGAATTACACCGTAGGACATCCTCGACTTCAGAGGTGATTCGTAAACAAAAGCTTAAGATGCCATTCGCTTGACCATCAGACG